>CAYHKI010000001.1:0-24624 GCA_964357165.1 uncultured Gammaproteobacteria bacterium
AAAGCTGTTTTAAAAGCACTTACACTCGAACCATCACTTGTTAAATCTTGCCAAGAGCGTAGGCCTGCGACGGCTTCTTTTGTATCTGCGGAAGTTTGTTTATTAAGACGCTCCGTTTCAAGATATGTTGCCCCTTCTATTTCATCTGGAGTAAAGCCTTTGGCAATAAAATAAGGTCTATTTACAGTAAGCGACCAGCCAAACTCGTTTCTTATTGCCATAAACGGTCTTTCCGAAACAGTTGTATTGGGCTCTAAATTTTCTTTTGGCTTATCGTGTTCCACCATTTAATCCCTATCTAAAACCATTATACAAAAAAACAAAATACTACGAACTAAAAAAGTTGAATTGTTTAATTTAGCTGATTGTGTGATAAAAAAGAATAGACTGAAACTCGAATAGTTTTGCTAGCTCAGCAATACCAAACTTTGACGCAATATAGTCATATTTTGCCATCTTGAAATTTGTGCCCAAATATCAAAAACTTTTTTCATAAACGCCTCGTCTATGCTTCGTGCTCGGCGAGGTTTTTTGTGGCATAATTACTTTAATGTCTTACATATTCCTTGACGAATCAGGAGACTTAGGCTTTGATCCTAAAAAGAAAAACTCCAAATATTTTGTTATTACTTTGCTTTTTGTAGAAAATAAAGGCTCAATAGAAAAAGTTGTTAAAAAGATACACGCTACGCTTAGAAGGAAAGTTAAAAGATTGAGCGGTGGTATTTTACATTCAGTAAAGGAGAAACCAATAACTCGAAAACGACTATTAAACTTACTAAATGAAAGGGATTGTTCAATTATGACTATATATTTAAACAAGGCCAAAGTATATACGAATTTAAGAGATGAAAAACATGTTCTTTACAATTTTGTGACCAATATTTTACTAGACAGGATTATATCCAAAAAGCTTGTCGATACAAAGTCATCAATATATCTTATCGCTGAAAAACGGGAAACGAATAAATTTTTAAATGAAAATTTCAAAGAATATTTACAGAAACAAGTGCAAGGCAAACATGGATTAAAAATTGTGGTTGAGATTAAAACTCCAGCTGAGGAAAAGTCGCTTCAGGCCGTAGATTTTGTTAGCTGGGGTATCTTCAGGAAATACGAACAAGGTGACGATTCATATTACAATTTAATCAAGGAAAAAATAATTGAGGAAAGCCCTTTATTCCCTTAAAAAGTGCAAAGCCCCATGTGCTATTTATCGAGGAACCATCCGGAACCCCACACATGAGGACTTACTTACAATGCTAATTATACACTCTATTCAGATTTTGTCAAAACCTGTACAGTATCAGGGTTTCGTTTACATCAGCACCATCAAGATATGATGGATTGTTGATTATGTAATCCTCAATTCTTTGCTGCGGTGTTCTGCCTTCCATACCATAGCCTCCGTGTCTTCGTTTGGTATTGTACCAGGCGAGGTAACGGGACAACCAATACCTGGCATAATCAAGATCATCAGGTTTTGCACCAACCCTCCAGAAGCATTCCTCCTCTATGGTCCTGTGCATCATTTCTACCTTACCGTTTGAAGTTGGGTGATGAACTGGATTTCTGATGATGTTGATACCAAGTTCCTGACAAGTAGTGGTGAAATATTTCTTAAACTCACTGCCATTATCAGTTCTTACTGTTTTGATTGGGAAAGGAGCTGACAGCACCATTTTCCTCAAGAAGTCAGCTGCTTGATCACTCCTGTTGCCAAAATAGCAGTCTGCCATTCCCCACCTGCTATGGTCATCAACTGCCGTAATAAGAGTGGGACCACTCTTTCCAAGAGGCTCAGTGGTATCAATCTGAACCTCTTCTCCCGGGTAACCTTTAGTGTAGAGGTGGACGGGCTTCCTTGGTTCTTTGACGTGGGGGATAATCAACCTTCTTCTGACCAGTATCCTGTATATTCTAAGTACAACGAATTGAAAGATCTCCCTTTTGATTATAAAAAAGTATTTGAAGAATTCTTTGCCGGTCTGGGAAGACAAAAAAGTAAAACATTAGAAATCAAAGGATTCCACAATTCACTAAGAGCTAAAAAAGAAATTGAACTTGCTTTGAGTGTTTAGTTTGATAGGTCTGTTTTCTTAGCTTCTTTTTCCTTTGCTGTCGTTGCCATATACGCATCAGCATTTATAAGCAATACTGCAAACTCATCAACATTTTCTTTATGCTCAGGATCAGTCGCTTCAAGTATTTTTCGCACGTCATTCTTATTGTTTATATCTAAACTATGATCATGGGCATATTGAAGCGCATCTATTACTAATTCAAGTTTTTCTGCAACAGGGTCTTTCATGTTTACCTCCTTTCTGGATTATAACATTAAGGTTTTTCTAAAAACCTAGCTTATTATAGTTTAAGAACCTAAACATCTCTTCGGAGAGTTTTCTGCTTTCAATTCTTCTCATAATTTCGCGGCTACGAGCTTGCGAAAGAATATTCAGGCTTCCTTCCCAAAGAACTGCTCGGTCAATAATAGCTAATTTTCTGTGGTGATTACCAGAGCATAGCAGTGTTTGAACCCCTATTTGCTCAAAATTCCTGATTTCAGCTTCTGACTGATACTCAAAGGGCAAATCGTGCTCTCTTGGGTCTCGGGTCATTACAAAGACCCTGACACCACGATTAATTAGTTTTGTAAATATTGGCCGAAAAAGTCTCATTCTATGACTTGTAATATATGGGCTTTCAATAATTACTTCATTTTTGGCCTCAAGTAGATCCTGGGTAAACCTGTTGTAAAAGCCCCTTTCATCATATAAAATGGAGCCTGCGACATCTGTGGAAGGTTGAGTCTTAATCCTCAATGTGTTAAACCAACTCATGTCTTGTTCTCCTTTTTGAAATGAGAGAGGGCTACGATAAGAGCGGTTTTTTCTTTGGGGTCAATTGAGGATGTTAAATAGGTACGAACATCGTCCCAGATGGTGCACCCGCATTAAACATATTACATCAAAGCAAATCTCACATGAGTCACAAGAGCTAAACTAAATTAATTTGATGATTGTGGTCTTTTTAGAAGTTTTTTCTGGAAAAGTGTTTGTTCAATTAAAAAAAGCCTTTGTTTGGAAATTTCCGGCAAATCGTCAAAAGTAAAAAACTTCGCCTCCGAAACTTCTGAACTTTTTCTAAATTCACCGCCCATCAATTTTCCTAAAAAACATATATCAACTCTAGCCGACTGCCTGTCGGTTCTTATTTTTAATTCTTCATCTACGCTAACAATAAGACCGGACTCCTCTTCTATTTCCCGTTCTAACGCCTCCTGCGGATGTTCTTTTGCTTTAATATAACCACCGGGCAGTCCCCATTGAGTTTGTCTGTAATTATGCTTAAAAAGCAGGATTTCGTTTTTGTTGTTTAAAATAATCCCAGTTACTCCAATTAAGAATTGATCTTCAAATATTCGCATAATAAAAAGTTGAATTGATTTGGGCAAATGAAGCATCCGCCAAATTTTAGCGAGGATTCCCATTGTTACAGCGACTTATCGTCCGATGGATGACCAGACTGCGCTTTTAGTCTTTCGTTTTCCAGCTCCAGCTGGTGCACTGTTTTGGTAAGATTGGCAATTTGTTTATTCGCATCTTTGATGGAACTTTCTTTTCCACGAATTTTAAAAGCCGAAGAAATAACGTCTACAAGACTTATAATCCAACTTATAATAAAACCCAAAAGCAAAGATCCTAAAACAATTACATATACAGGAATCCCATTCAGATTATAATTGGCAAGCGTTACGGAAATCGTTTGAGTATTTTGTGTTCCAAAATAAGCAACTCCAATTCCAAAAATAAATAAAACAATTAAGGCAAACACGTGTTAATAAGGTAGCCTAATCTTGCCCTTTTTGCAATAAAGTAGATTTGGAAACTTAATTGCGCTATAAAATAAGTTATAATAACCTACGCGGGACGTTTACGCTGTTTACCCTGAATTTAATGATGGGAACGAAGCGAAGCGGGGAGTAGCTCAGTTGGCTAGAGCGCTGCTTTTGGGAAGCAGAGGCCGGAGGTTCGAGTCCTCTCTCCCCGACTCTGAATTTTTTTAGTAGTAGGTTAGTCTAATCCAGAGTCGAGGTTCGCTCATAAAATGAGCGACCGACAATTGACAATATGTACATATTGTACTAACATAGATTTATGACTTTAAGTGTTTCTGTTGGGCAGTTTAGGCAGAATATTGCGGAATATATCGCAAAGGCTAATTCTGGGCATACTATTGTTTTAATAGATGAAAAGAAAGGTCAACAGTTGGTACAGATTGTGGGGAGCAAAAAGTTTGATCCGGAGGCATTTGGAAAAGCATTAAAATCTTCTGCTGGTGTGTTTACTGCAAAAAATCATCCTGAATGGGCTACGAAAAAAAAGTTGAACGATTGGGTTAATAAAAGCCGTATTAATGACGAAAGAACATTCTAATAATGTTTTTAATAGACACAGATATTTTAATATGGGTTTTGAGAGGGAATTCACAATACGCAGAGTTTTTGCAAGACTTAAAGTACAAAGGCCCCCTTTCCATTTCCGCTGTAACTATTGCTGAGATTTATAAAAATGTTTTCCCTTCAGAAATTGTAAAGACGGAGAACGTATTAAATGAACTGCAAACTTGGGATGTGACTCCAGGCATTGCAAAGCAATCTGGTTTATATTGGCAAGAATACAGCAAAAAACTTAAAAACTTGAGTTTAACAGATTGTCTAATAGCGGCAACTGCGAATGTGAATAATCTGACCTTGGTTTCTCTCAATGCTCGCCATTTTCCGATGAAAGACATTAAGTTTCGCAACCCCTCAGTTTAAAAGCGCTGCTTTTGGGAAGCAGAGGCCGGAGGTTCGAGTCCTCTCTCCCCGACAATTTAAGTATAGGTACTGTAATAGTCCAGATGCTGTTTTTTATCGGTCTATAGTACCCCAAGTCGAATGCCATTGTCTTTCTTGGCCATGTTTTTTTACACAGAAAATCACGGGATATTCTGAGAAAAAGTCCTCAAGCCTTTTGTTTTGGACATCTGAGTGAAAAGTTTTGTTATCTATCCAATCCGGAATTGAAAACATCCAGGATTCACCTGATTGTGGGTTCATTCTTGATAGCCTTAATCTTCCATCTCTTCCAAACCTTGGAATTGTTCTTGTTAGTTTTCCTTTATAAGGAGTATCACCAATTTGTGTTGAAGAGCTGTTATTTACTTGAGTAATCCACCTGTAATATTGTAACCAATCGCTGTGTTCCTCATTGTCAAATGTACTTACGCCCACTTTTGCTCCTACTAAATGCTCCCATTGAAAATATGTCTCACTATAACTTCCATGATTAAATTCTTGCTTTTTTCTTTTATCAACGTCACCGACAAGGGCTTTTTTATAATCCGCATTAGGGAAACGTACGTCAATTGGGATTTTAGAAGTTGGGTCGTAGCGAGCTACAGCAAGTGGTGGAATTATGGGGTCATTACCGCTCGTTACGTGAACAGCAGGTGTAAAGTTAGCAGGGTCTTCTAAAATACCCGGATATATAAAAGGTCCCTTTAAAGTTGTTGAATAAAATATCTGGATGCTGTCATCAAAGCTGAATCTAATTTCTCCGCCTTCGAACGTATAAATGTGTTTGGATGTTTTTCTCTCTACAAGTGTGCGTTTTGCCTTGAGACCATGACGTGATTCGTAACTAATTCTCACACGTTGTTGGGGAAGTTCTTCATCCGGAGCACTTAAAGCTTCAAAAATGACCTTTTGATTATTCTCACCACCATTTACAGGCAATTCTGTTAATGGCCATAATTGTGTACCGTGTAAAGTTCTTGCGACAAATGGCTGGGTAAATTCTGGTGCGTCTTTAAGAGATTCTCTTAAAGGTACGCTGTTATTTCTTTCGCCCATAGGTTGGCATTATAATACGATTTAGCTTCTTGTCAATAATAATTGATACTAGATATTATGGGAGGGATTCTTCGTCGTAGGGATCTTCGTTGGCTTCTCGATGGCAAAGAGGATTTTTTGGGGCGAAACCTTCGTCTAAAAGTTGGTAAGAGATATTATTTCCTGTTATTGCGCTTCTATCTACCAAAACTCGAGCTTGATCTTCCTGGAAAATGTCATGAACTTCGGGATTCATGTCTAATTCTTCAGTTATGAATTCATGGACTAGGGTTTGAAAATGATCACTTTCTGTAATGGGTCTCACAGCAGGGGTGGTTTCAGGCGTTTCTTTGGTTAGGCTTGATACAATTTCGTGAACCTCTTGTGAAAGGTCAATTTCTGATTGTCTAGCTTCTCTGCGGTTTGCCATACAAAAAGCTGCAAGATACCTGCAGCTGATCTTAATTTTATTAAAGCTAATTTAGATTGTCAATACTTAATTTTAATATTGATTTTTCGACTTGATGATTATATAGCGCAACACAAATACACAAATTTTAATTTGCATTAAACTAACTTTTGAGTCAATGTTTTTTATTTATACTTGGACTTTATTTGAAATATCAAGTAAAAACCAATTGCTGCACCAATTACGCTACCAATATTGATACCAATAATAGATGTCACGGCACTTATAACTTCGGCCCAAAAAAGCAGAGTCCAGCCGCTCATTTTGCCAGCTTTAAGACCAGGATAGGCCATAATCATGATGGCACTAGAGATAAGCCAGCCAATTGTGGCAACTATACCTAATCCAATGTTTTGTGCTACCCCGCCCACAGCCGCAACAGGCGCTAGAAACGATAGTGCACTAAGTGCGGAAATTGATAGCAATACTCCAAGAACTCCGAAAATCAGAGCTATCCAGGGAGTAATTTTAAAAAGTGTTTCTATGGCGTTTGCCGGTAAAGGTGGAAGTTTTTTAAACACATCTTCTAGTGAAGATTCAATTTGATTTGACAATTTTTTATCACTCATAATTTAATCACCCCCTTTTTATATGTTGAGTTAACAATAAACCTAAAACAATAAAAAATCAACGATTATGTTTGTTTGATTTGTTTTCCTTTTTATAAATACTTTCCAGATAAATTTCATCGGTTTTGGCATTTAGCGGAGCAAAAATATGAACGTTATAACCTTTTTCTTTAAGCAATTCTGATGTGCAACGTACCTTGTCCTGAACACCACCTTCTACACCCTCCATTGCATACGCGCAATAGATACCTATATTTGTCGTTTGGGGATTTATTCGTTCGCTCATTATGCCTGTCACAATACCAGAATATATAAAAAAGTCAAATTTATAGATTAACTTCTTTTACTGATCAGGGCAGGAAACTGTGAATGAATATTTTAGTTCGTTGTGGTTTTCCATTGCCACTTGGCATTTGTCGGCTCTTTTAAAAACCGCAGATGATGGTATGGATGTTAGCACAAAACTATTGCTTGTCCAACCGGATTGTGTCATATAAGTTTTGTAATAAGAATATATCGTCCCCCATTCGTTTTGTGATTCGAATAAAATCCGGATTGGCTGATCGCATCCTCCAACTGTAAGGCAAAAATTTTTGGACTCTTTTATTTCCCAACTTGAGGAGTTGGGATATTTATAGATAGCAGCTGCTACTTTTGTTGTTTTTTCGTTGGGGGTTTTAGCATAATTGGTATACATAAAGTAAATAGCTCCTGCGGCTGCTGCTACTAATATAAGCAATATTAATGTTCCGATAAAACCTTTGTTTACACTGAATATTTTTGAAGTGCGCATGTTTTCATTGTAGCAAATATGTTGGAATTATTGTTGAATTAAGTTTATGGCTTATAAATTTATTCAAGTTAACATGTATAAGGGGAAGTACCTAAATGAACTTATACAATTTTTAACAGATGAGGATCCTGATTTTATCTCGCTTCAAGAAGTTTCTGGTGGTGCAGATAATTTATGTGAAGACAGAAATATCAGTTTATTCGTGTATTTAAAAGACCAACTCTCTTTATTTGGCTCGGAAAAGCATGATTATGATTTAATTGATGTTAGCGGTTATATGGGCAATGCCGTATTATCTAAACATAAACTTATCGATACTAAGGTTATCCCTTTAAAGTCTTATGTTCAGATTGACCTTAAAACCAGTAAAGATCAGAATTTTTGGCCAAATGGCCCAAGACATCTTTTGGATTGTACTTTTACTGTTGATGGATCATATATACATGCGATGTCTGTTCATGGAGCCTGGACTGCACCGCCTGCCGATACAGATGAAACTTTAAGACAGGCAGGAATTATTGCTGATTATCTTAAAAATACAAATGAGCCATTTCTGTTAGGTGGAGATTTTAATAATGTGATTCAGAGCAAAACTATTGGATTGATAAGTGAGGTTTCCAATAATTTTCTTTTGAATTCAGGGATTCTGGAGACAACTAACCCAAAAGTGCATAAAATTGCACCAAGAGGTTATTTGATTGATTTTATTTTTGCATCAAGAGATATTAAACTAAAAAAATTAACTGTTCCTAGAATAACAGTTTCGGACCATTTGCCTGTTATTGCGGAGGTTGAAGTTTATGCGTAATGACCTCGAAGTTTTCTGGGTAAACCTTGAGCTATTCCTTTCATTACTTCTGTTGCTGCTTCGTGTACATCTGTTTCTTTCTGGATACCTATTACCGGACCATATACTGCAAAGGCTATATTTCTCTCATAAAATGAAGCTAGAGTTGTGATTTGATAATGCGTAGAAAGTAACTTGAGATTTTCAAGGGTTCTTACAAAATTTCTATGATAAGGTTTAAGTTCGAAGCCTGGTTCCTGTTCTGGTAAGACTCCTAATGCATAATTGTTTTGAACTCTATGGATAACTCTTGTCATTAGAGAATTTGTATCTTCTTTGTTCATTGTTTCCCTGTATCTTGGAATTATTCCTTTCATTGACAGCTTCTTAATAGTTCTTGCAGGTATAGAATCAAAAACAGGTCCGGTTGCGTTTTGTACTTGGCGAGCCATTTTACCTATTCCAATTGGAGGAATAGGGAGTTGGCGGACCATCCAGGCAATGTCTTTCTCGCTGATGCCTTCGTTTCGTGTGCTAACAGATGCGATGCCGACAACTCGAAGCGATTCTT
Source organism: uncultured Gammaproteobacteria bacterium (assembly GCA_964357165.1). Classification (GTDB taxonomy): domain Bacteria; phylum Patescibacteriota; class Microgenomatia; order Curtissbacterales; family GWA2-41-24; genus CAYHKI01. The sequence goes on from CAYHKI010000001.1 coordinate 9,065, forward strand.
TTGTAGTAAAAAACCGTTGCCTGGAATGATGGTTAACGGCAATTACAAGTAACTTGTTTGGATCCGGAAGATCTCCCTTTTCTGCTTTCAAAGTAAACCCTCCTATTTTTATGAATGCGTCAAGATAAGGAACCATATCTAGTTTTACACCATTAAATTGTGCTTCTATAACATCTCGAAAAAGTTCTTTTTCTGATTTTTCTGCTAGGCGGGATGGGTGATGTGTACTAATAAAGGGGCTTTCAACTGACATTAACTTATTAAGATACCAAGTATAGCTGATTATTTCAATTAGTATAAGATTGTCGTATTTGGTAAAATATATCGGCACTTGCGGGTGTAGTTAAACGGTAGAACACCAGTTTTCCAAACTGGATACGAGGGTTCGACTCCCTTCACCCGCTCCAAATGCAACTTGATAGTCCTCAGGGTGTTGAATGGGCTGATACAACGGGCTAATTTTGGTGTTCGAATAACCCGGATAGCCCCAGGGCATTCCAAAGGGGAATATCGAACACAATAATACTTTCTTTTGATTAAATTTAGACTCCGTATAGGCTCTTACCAGATCTGAAAACTTTTCCTTAATAAAACTAATAATTGCTTCTAGGTTGTACTTGGAGATTACAACATCGCTCTTAGAAATTTGAGCGATAGCAACTTTTTCTTCTATTAATTTGTTTTGCTCTCTAAAAATCTCATCAGAGTAAATACCTAGCAAATTCTTTTCAATCAAAGACTGGCGCAGTTCGTAGAGCCTTTTAAGCTCTTCATCAGCCTTATCTTTTCTTTTTTGAAGATCAGTTAATCTTAGGTAGTAAGTTCTACGCAACAGCGCAATAAACAGCTCTAGACACTTTGGCGTTGGGGTAACTTCTGTTAATAGTTCTTTCATTGTTGACTCTAGTTTCCCAACAGGTATCGAAGCCTTCACACATCTTTTTGGACAGAAGTAGTAACTATATTTTGCTAACTTTCCTTGACTCCAAGCACCAGTAAATCCCGATTTGCAAATGCTACACTTGGTAATTCTTCTAAGAGGAAATTCAGGGTTATTTCTGTTTCTTCTTGAGAGGGCAACAATATTGGGGTTTCTGCCGTCTAGGATAGCCCGTACCAGATAGAACTGCTCCTCGGTAATCATTGGTGGGTGTTGTCCTTGCACGGTCTCTGGGTATCTTTCTGAGGTAAGAATTCCTGTATAAAATCTTTGCCTAAAAATGCGATTAACTGTCTGGCTTCTTAACTTAAATTCTTTTCCGTGTTTTTCTCGAAGACCTAGATCATTCATTATTTTAGCCATGTCTTTCAAGCTTTTGGTTCCAGTAGCCATTAATTCCCAAGCTTGTTTGACCTTCTCAAAGGCGTTTGGGTCTTTAATGACATAACCATCTTGAACTTTATAGCCTAAAGGTGGTTTACCACTTATTAAACCAGATAGAAAACGCGCTCTTAGACCGTTTTTGGCTCTTTCGCTTCTAACATCGTTATCTAGCTGGGCAAAACCAGCAAGCATTGTTTCAATTAATTTCTCTGTAGGGCTTTCTCCAGTTGGTTCAGTTGCCGAAATTAAAGCAATTCCGAATTCAGTTAACTTTTTGCGAATCGCTAAGTAGTCGGCCGTTTGACGTGATATTCTGTCTATTCTATATACAAAAACAGCATCAAGCCCCCTTTTATTTCTACGGCAGTATTCCAAAAGGGCAACAAGAATTGGTCTCCCCGATATATTTTTAGCTGACCTTCCTTCCTCTCGAAAAATCTCAATAACATCAAACCCTCGACGATTTGCTTCTTTGGTGCAAAGTTCTTCCTGTGTACCTAGGGAAAAATTATCCACTTGTTCTTCGGTTGATACTCTAAGATAGATTGCAGCCTTTTTACGTTCAAGTGAGTTGTTTGGGCTATTTTGCGGGTTCATAATTACCGCCCTTTAATAGTTCAGTTAGTGTTTTGTCATTAAAAACACCTTTTTCATAGTCATCGAGCCAACTATCGGCTAAATATTGAAGCTCGGTTATAAACGTGTCTAGTATTTGATCAGGTATATTTTTAACTGATTCACCGAGCACTCCTCGAGCTTTTTGAAGCCTGCTTTCTTCTCGAGTACCTAAAAACGAAGTGTTGAAATTATTTAGAAGATTATTATTTGCACCTTGATTTGATAGTTCTTCTCTACTGTTTCTTAAGTTCTGCTTGGGTAGGATTCTATTCATGTCTAATCACTCTGTATTGATTAAAACTATCAATATACGGATAGTATATATCCCTATCCGGATAGCTGTCAAGAGGCAATTAGCTTCAAAACAGTGAAAACAAAACTACTTTACTTTTATGTGGTATATTTGATATAGTTCGATACACTTAATCTGCACCTGTATATTCTGCCCGAAAGTATTGGGTAGAATATGACCGCTTTTAAACAATGGCTGACTGAGTACGCACATAGGCTTGTCACACATCAAGTATCTCCTATCGAGACTATTTCTTTACTTTTAACGGTTTTGCTCTGGCCAGTATTTATATTTGTTTCTATAGTTCTGTTACTTAAAGGTTTTAAGAACTTTGGTCATCTTTTGCCTACACTTGCGGGTAAAGTGATGCCAAAAAAGTATTTGCCACAAGAAGAAAACACTTTTCTTGAGCTTTCCTTCCCGGCTGATACCAGTAAATCTTCCTACGCTACAGAACAGCTCTATACCCTAGTGCACACCCTAGCACGCCAGAAAAACTTACTTCAAAGGCTCACAAAATACAAAAAGCACTACTCGCTGGAGATTGTTTCAACAAAATCTGAAGGTATAAGATACGTTCTTGTTGCTCCTAGTTTTGAGGCTGACATCATTAAAAGGAGTCTGCTTTCGTATCTGCCTGGAATAAAGATAAAGGAAATAAACGACTATCTTGAAAAACTTGTGAGTCCTGAGAGTCTATTAAAGGTAGTTGAACTAAAACTCTCCAATCACTTTGCCCTTTCCCTGCAAGATCAGAAAACACTCTCAAAACATGATCCAATCTCCTACATCACGGGTGTTATGACCAAGCTTAATCCAGGCGAGCTAGTTTCCTACCAGATTGTTACAACTCCGGTTATTGCACAAATTCACACTCAACAAACTCAGGAAATGCACGCTCTTCGCAGTAAAATGTATAAGCAAGAACCACTGAACTCACATCTGCAAAATGGTCTGCCTGTATTAATTAGTCTGCCTTTTTTGCTCATTAAAGCAGTAACTAAAGTCTTCAGCTTTGCTATTATGATTACCTACAGCATGGCCGCCGCTGCCGTTGATACCAGCGGAAAAAGTGTTCCTTTTTTCCAAGATACAACTCTTAAAGTTCAGCCTTCGGAAATCTATAATCCGTATGAACAAGAATTAAGGACAGTTGTTAAAGAAAAGATTGACCAACATCTTTTTGAAACCTCAATTAGGTTTCTGGTTGTCTCAAAAGACGGAGAAGAAGTACAGAAAAGAACTTCTAGTTTTCTGGCTGCATTTGGGCCCTTCTCAAGTCCTTACCAATCTTTAGTTGCCAAGGGAAGCATGTTTAAGGGCAGAAGTATTAAAAAAAGGCTTTTAGATTTCCAAGATAGAGTTGTTTCAAAGGGGTTAGGTACTGATAACCCACTTCTTTCGGCTTCTGAAATCTCAGATATTTACCACTTTCCCTATTCCGACACCACGAAGACTGAAGACATCGTCAAAGTCTATAGCAAAGACTTGCCTGCACCCCTATCTCTTAAAAGAGGCGACGAGCTTGATGTAACCTTTGGAGTCAATAACTATGGAGGCAAAGAAACAGATATTGGTTTAACCGATGAAACCCGAGACAAACACGTCTTTATTGTTGGCGCCACTGGTTCAGGTAAAAGTACAGTTCTTTTCAACATGGCTTCCGGTGATATTCAAAAGGGACGTGGGGTTGCAATCATTGACCCTCATGGTGACCTAGCCGAAGACCTACTTTCAACTATCCCTACAAACAGGATTGATGATTTTGTCTATATCAACCCTTTTGATCTCAAATATCCAGTTGGCATAAACCTGTTGGAACTCCCAGAAGGACTTGACGAAGATGAACTGGAACTGGAAAAGGAACTCGTCTGTGAGTCAGTAATTACTATCTTCCGAAGGGTCTTTACTAAAGAAGACAATGTTGATGCCCACCGAATCGAATATATCTTAAGAAACTCCATCTATACTTCCTTCACAGTCAAAGACCGAACAATTTTTACAATCTACAACCTTCTAAACAATCCGGATTACCGAAAAGGAGTCATAGCAAGCCTTAATGATGAAAACTTGCAAAACTTCTGGAAAAATGAATTTGGGAAGGCTGGTAACTTCCAGATTGTGAAGATGGTAAGCGGGGTAACTGCTAAGGTTGGAAGATTTCTTTTCTCACCTACCGCAAGAAGAATCTTGGAACAAAAACACTCGACTATAAACTTTGATGAAATCCTTGCTCAGAAAAAGATTCTAATCTGCAATCTTGCCGAAGGTAAGTTAGGTGAGGACACCTCGCAAATCCTAGGAATGACCATAATCTCTAAGATCCAACAAGCCGCTCAGAGAAGAGCTAGGCAAGAACTAAAAACAAGAACACCTTTTTACCTCTACATTGACGAGTTCCAAAACTTTGCCACCAGTGCTTTCACTAAGATTCTTTCGGGAGGTAGAAAGTTTGGTTTGCGAATAACAATTGCTGAGCAATCCACTTCCCAACAAAAGGACAAGGATATCGTCAACATTATCCTAGCCAACGTCGGCACAGTAATTTGCTTTAGAACCGCAGGACTGCATGACGAGCAGTACATGATAAATCAATTCTCTCCTTACGTCGAAAAAGGCGAGCTTGCCAACCTTCCCCGCTACAGCTTTTACATGAAGATTTCAGCCGTTGAGCCGGAAGAGCCTTTTTCTGGTAAAACTTTAAAGCCAGACTTGGAAAAAGACCAAGGCAAGATAAAAAGACTGATTGACACGTCTAGAAAGAACTACGCGACTCTTTATGAAAAACCAGTTGTTGTAAAAGTTATTCCCAAAGTAAATAAAGATGAAGGCAAGGCTGTTGATACTAAGCCCAATTCAAAGCAGAAGAAAGATTTACCAGAGAACCATAAGGGCAATAATTAACCCTGCACGCGTGCGGGGTCTTTTTGCTAGGTTTTTAAGCTAATATTAGGGATATCTTTCTGCTCTTTCTCTTTAATAAATATAGACAGAATAAATTCGCTACAAAATCGTAATATACATACTGCCTCTGTCCCAGATCCTGACCCCAACTACCTGCCTAAATAAATAGTTAGCTTTAAGTCAATATAAACATGATAAACAAAATCAAAGACATTAATTTAAAACAATTAGCAATACTAATACTTCTTTACAGGTTTAGGTTCCTAAATACAAAACAGATACAGAATTCGTTAGGCCACAAAGATCCAAGTACTGTTCAAGCATGGCTTGCTGATCTTGTCCAGAAACAGTATGTATATTCCAATTACGAGCGGAACAAGTTTGGTAAAAACACCAAACCTTCTGTCTTCCACCTCCTGCCCAAAGCAATACAAGTGCTAAAGGAACACGAGGATTGTGACGAAAAGCAACTCAAGAAAATCTATAGCGAAGGAGAGAGATCAGAAGGCTTCATTAATGACTGCCTATTCATTGCCGATATGTATCTAAAATTAAAAGACCAGGGTAGCAAAACTACTGAAGTACACTTCTCAACCAAAGTAGACCTGAATGGTTACGATTACTTTCCGAACCCACTTCCAGACGCCTACATTGCCTTAAAAGAGAAAAGAAAGACCAATAGGTACTTTGTACTACTTCTTGAAGAAAAAGCACCAAAATACGCCTACCTGGATAAACTAAAAAAGTACATGGACTATTTAGAAACGGACGAATGGAAAAGCAACACCAAAAACGCTCCTTTCCCATCAATCCTAGTAATCTGCCCGGATTACCCTAAGAAAAGATTTGTAGAAAGGTACATTAAAGATAACCTGCCCAAAGAACCACTTTATTTAACAACTAAAAACCAAATCCGGCTTAAAGGAATAAAATCAGATGTTTGGGAAAATATTGGGGGAAATTAATCTAACAACTCTTTGTCAGCAAATCCCTAAGCTGCTTGTTGTGGTCTGATGCCTCTTCGGTATTGTCGATTAACCCCCGTCATGCGCACTCTATAATTATATAGAGTTTTACTAATAGCGTAGTCTTGTAAAATCGTAAACAGAGGTGTGTGATTGTAAGCACAATGCTCCAAAACCGTTCTTGGTAGCAACAATGTTCCAGCAAACCAGTCAGCCTCTGCTTCTTGCCTTTCATCAAAGGTTCGAAGGGCATAGCCAGATTCTGAAACAAACACTTTTGCAGCATCATGTTTCCTAATGATATGAGCCAGTTCGTGCATTAGATCAGTCGATTGGCGAGCAACTGAATGGGTAGGGTTGATAAGGATAATTTCTTCTCCGTTAACCATAACCGTGACTGCAGACCACTCATCTCCTTGTGCAGAACTTAAGTATTCTCTAGTTTCTTGACTAAGTCCTGCTACATCTTCCAATTTCCATACTTTAACAGACAGTTTTGCGGCCAATTCATAAGGTGATAACGGTGAGGAAGAATTAACCCCAAGCCTTTTACGAATAGCAACAGATGTGTTCTCGCACCATGATTTAAAACCTCTTTCAAACAGGGTGTCTTGTTTTTTCTTGGTTAAAAGTACTGCGGTGGATCTGCCCATATTTTCATTTTGTCTAAGAAGATTTATTTGAGGCAGACTTCTGGACGGCTAATATTAACTCAGCTAGGTGGCTGGCTGTTGAAGTGCTCATAGTTTTTTCAGCACGGAAATGAGCAACCGGCATCTGAGCATCATTGCCTGTTGATTGTTTCTTCCGGAATCCAAGAATGGAGCTTGGATCTATTTCAAGCCATTTGCAAATTTTCGTAAAAGTATCAAGGTCTGGTTGCTTTCCAGACTCAATTCGCGAGAGAGTTGCGTGACCAATTCCAATCTCATTGGCAACTTCCCTTATGCCTCTGTTACCCCTCTTTTGTTTTAGTTTCAGGCTCAGTTCATCCATAGTATGAAGAGTATATCATTAATCCTACTGTTTTATCAATTGACACAAGACCTCATCTGTGAGACACTAACAAAGTAATCAAATTTTATGCCAAACCTAATAACAATTATACAATTTTTATGGCCGGTTGCAGCAGGAGCATTTGGAGCTTGGGGTTGGTTCCAATTATTCCGGAAAAAAGAGCAACGACTTTTTAAAAATCTCCAAAGACCAGTTGGAATAATCGCTACTCCAGATAAACCAATGACGCACGAAGCAGTTTTGCTAAAAAGAGTTGGATTTTTTGATATTAAAGACCCCTCTTCGGACAGCAGAGCCTTGGATTTAATGAACGAAAATAGGCTCGTTATCATCGGATACTCTCCAAACTCCCAAGCTTTTAAAGATGCTTTCAATACCGCTAAACAGCGCGAGGTTCCTGTTATTGTCTATGCCGGACCAACACGAATATCGGACGAAGACATGAAGCTTCTCCAAAGCTATTCCCACCACTCGATGTGCAACACCCCCTTGAGATTAATATCTGACGTTTTTGCCATGATGGGTACGCTGCCGGAGGAAGAAAAATGAACGATGAGGCAATAAACCAAGTTATAAATAAGTACGTAAAAGAGCATCTTTCGCCAAAAGAAAAGCAGCGGGAATACATTAGTGAAAAATATGTTGAGCTTTGGGGTTTTTTAAAAGGTAGTTGTTTTCAAACAGGGTCTTATGCCAGGTATACCGCTATCGATCCAGTGCACGACTTAGACGTAATTCATCCGGTTGCCGACGTTAGCCTTCAAGATAACCCGTCCTTGGTTATTGATGCTTTGTACGCTATTTTGGAAGAAGAATATTCCGCCTCCGCTACTCGAATTAAAAAAATTTACAGGCAATCACACTCGGTGACCGTGGAATTTGACAATGCTACTGAAGAATTTAGCATCGACGTTGTGCCTTCGATAGAGCTGCCAAATGAGCAGAATGAGTATAAGCAACCTTTTTATCTGGTACCTGAAATTTTGCCCCTTAATAAGCACAACCGTCAACTTCGCTATGAAAAATCGGTCGAAGAGCCGATTGGCTGGATAAAGTCTGATCCTCGCGGTTATATTAAAGCCGCTTCAGATTTAAACGAAAAAAACAGTGACTTCCGCCACAGCGCTAAGTTGGTTAAGTCCTGGCGGCATGCTTGTAAAATGAATTATGGCGACGATTTTTGCCTTAAATCATTCCATCTGGAGCAGATCGTCTTTAATATTTTTTCAGATAACGAAGGAATTCTTGCATTGGACGCTATAACTGAAGCTTTGGCGGCAATTCCGGGCAATATTTCTGAACCCCAGATTCAAGATAGGGCAGATTCTGAAAGATACATTGACGATTATGTTGAAGGGTTTACCCAAGAGCAGAAGAAACTTATTTTAAATCTACAGGCGGAAGCTTATGCAGTAGTGCGAAAATTATCCGGGTGCCAAACTGAACAAGAAGTTATGGAGAACCTCGACAGATTTCTTGCGGTTCGTAAAAAAACAACCAATTCTTCCGTTCTACCAATCGCCGCGCCAACTATTCCCAGGCAACCATGGAGTTATTAAAGATGAGGTGTTTATGTGGTCTGCAAGCGACTTCAAGTGGTTAAGGGGGAACTACCCGGCTCTTAAAAAAACATCTTCCCAGATGCTCGAGGGAAGAGTTTATTTTCAAATGCTTAGACTCAATGGTCAATACTTCGTCAATCCTTCTCTAAGCCAAATTCAACAGTCTGCAGCCCCCGATTACCTTTATCTTTGTGGAAGTTATGGAATAAGTATCGAATGGAACCAACCCAACGGTTTACCCATGTCACGCGAGACAGGTGGAAAATTTGCCGCGGTAGCAGCAAGGTTGGGCAAGGACAACAAGGACATGCATATTTATCCAGACGGAACCCTTTGCTTGGCCGCACCAATGGATTTAGATATTGAGCTAGCCAGGGGTTTAAGGTTGGAAACTTATATCGAAGGGTTTCTTGTGCCGTATTTATTTGCCCAAACCTATTATGCCAAGACTCGAGTTTGGCTGTGGGGAGAACTCAGCCATGGTGTTTGGGGACTATTAGAATGGCTGGGCCGAAAAAAAGACTACGAGTCTGATGACGCGCGGCGTACTTATTCCAGGCTTTTGGTTTATGCCAAACAGGAAAATACTGATGTAAAAGCGATTTTGGCCACAAGATGTCGCAATCACAAACCTTGCCCTTGCGGCTCCACCAAGAAAACCCGCAGTTGTCATCCAGACGTGCAACCGGGCATTGCCCGCCTGCGTAGCGCGATAAACAGTGGGTTAATCGAAACAAGTTGATTTAGGGATTGTTCTGAAATGATTTTTGCATCAAAGAGTGAAATTGAGTATCTAACTCTTCTGATTGGGTGAGCATTTTTTTCTTAAGGTTACTAACGCCACTAGCAACTTCGCTGTATTTAAGTTGAAGATTTAAAGGTGGAATCAAAGCTGGATAATTTTTAAGTTGAGTTAATATTGATGGTTGCGATACCAGTAGTTTGCTTTGCAGATTTTAAGAAGTATTTCTTGCCACGAGCGGATCCAATTTGAGCACTTATATACTCAGGTAATGCAACCTGATTGTTTAAGCGAACCCTGAAAATATGATTTTGATGTATACAATTATCGACTTCTCCTCTCCAGATCCCCCCTCGTCCAAGTTTGTCTGGATCACCACCTTCTGTTAACAACAAGTCCCCAATTATCAGTCGATACTTCTCGACGTCGCTTGGTAATACTTCTATCTCTTTAATTTCAGATAAATCTATACGTTCATCTTGAACGTTAGCAACTCGCATATAAGGAGTATGAACAGTCTTTGAATTTCCGAATTTCCGACCCTTTGTTACTCCGGAACAAATGTCTGAAATTTCATCCAACATTTTTAAGTTCCAGTTTTTGGAGTTTGTATTTTGATCTCCAAACATTTCGAAGTAAACAGATTTTAAGTATTCATCCAAAAGGTTAATTGCTTGTTTACGTTTTTGGCCAAGAGATTTAGCTTGATCAAGCATCCTCACTGTCCGCTTCTGTTCCTCTAGTGAGGGCACGTCAAATTTAATTTTTTCTAAGTTACTTCTTGAAATTCTCTGTCGGGTTGTGCCTGTTACATATTTTTGAATTTGCCGTCTAAATTGTTGGTCGTTTATTTTATACATCAACCATTCTGGCAACACTGCTTTTATGTCTGGCCTCACTATGCAAACATCTACAACTGTTACACATCGGGTATCAAGCTTTGGGAAGATACACGCCCTACCAATGGGATCGGGCATTCTTGCGATTAATACATCTCCAGGTGTTAAAAAAGTACATTTTAATTCCAAAGCTTTTTCTGGGGTAAGATATCTATTAGATTTATTGATGAATGTCCCTTCTCCAATATCTGCAAGCTGAATTAATCTTACTGATCCACTTGGATCTTGGTCTTTACTTTCAATCCAATCTCCATCTATGAAAATTCCATCTTTTCCAATGATTTGACTTAGTGAAACCTGTTTCATTATTTGCCACTACCATTTAATTCAGCTAATCCTGATAATATTTCTTTCTCCAACGTTTCAATCTTTTTAACAATTACACTTGAGTCTTCATATTTTACTGCCTCATAATTGCTCGTTTTATACCTATTAATACTTAAATCAAAATTATTTTCTTCGATTTCCTTTTTCTCCACCCAGAAAAACTTGCTAGTTCTGTTATTTTCCGTTTGCTCTTTTCTATACCTCCATTTTTCAACAATATCCGGCAAATCGTTTTCTTTAATTTTGTTTCGCTTGTCGTCCAGACTGTAACCGTCAGCTTGCATATCATAAAACCAAACCTTCTCTGTCTCCCCACCTTTTACAAACACTAATATGGCTGTACTGACTCCAGCGTAAGGTTTAAAGACCCCACTAGGCATAGAAATAACTCCTTGGAGTTCACAATCGCTAAGTAACATTTTGCGAGCTTGTTTGTGCGCATTACTTGAGCCAAAAAGTACACCGTCAGGAACAATTACTCCGCCGCGGCCGCCAATTTTAAGTGACTTAACAATTCGATTTATAAAAAGAAGTTCAGTCTTAGTTGAATCTATGGAAAACGATTCATGAATATCTCCTTTATCAATACTTCCCTTAAAAGGAGGGTTGGCCATAATTACATCAAATTGATTATCCTCATCGTATTTTTTAGATAGAGTGTCTTTTTGTTCAATATTTGGAGTAGAAATACCATGCATCATTAAGTTCATAAGTCCAATTCGAACCATGCTGTCATCCATGTCGTATCCGTAGAATGTTTTTTCTTTGAGGTGAGTCCATTGTCTTGCATCAGTTAACTTATCTCCCAATATCCCACGGGTAAGTCCGTTTTCGTCTGTTTGTTGGTGTTCTTTACTAGTGTGTTGAGTCAAGATATGTTGATATGCGCCAAGTAAGAAACCACCCGTTCCACAAGCAGGATCACAAATGGTGTCGCCAAGTTTTGGGTCTACAAGTTCACAAATTAGTTGAATAATGTGTCTAGGCGTACGAAATTGACCAAGCTTACCTGCACTGTTTATTTCGGAGAGTAAATACTCGTACACGTCCCCTTGAGTATCTTGAAATTTCTGGCCAGACGATTCTTGTCTTGATATTTCTTCAAATATTTCGTCAATAATATTAACTGCTTCTACCAATAAAGTAGGCTTGGAAATTATAAAGACCGCGTTATCCATATGATTTGCAAAAGAACCGCCTTCTGCACCAAGACTTTTCAAGAAAGGAAATACTTTGGTTTGAATATGGTTAAGCATTTCACCGCCTTCCATTTGACGAAAATGGCTCCATCTTAGGTTCTCATTTTCTCCCTTGAAAAACGGTTCGTAGGATTCACCCGTAAATTCTGCATCATGACTCTTTTTGATGTCTAGTTGATCTATCCTTTTCATAAAAAGCAAATACGAAATTTGCTCTATGGCAGTAAGGGGATTAGAAATTCCACCACTCCAGAATTTATCCCAAAGACGGTCAATCGATGATTTTATTGTGGTATTAAGCATTTTGTAATATTCTTCCTGTGAAATGTAGTATTTCTTGCTGCATTTTGTTATCAAAAAGACCTAAGAATCCATTTTCATGCAATTTAGTGAAAGGCTCTTGCACAAGATCTTTTTTGCTAAGTACACCGTTTTCAATAATAAATGTTTGCAGAGTTTGTAAAAATTGAATTTGTTTTGCAGTAAGTGTGTTGTGGTCAGCAATAAACTCAGAAAATGCCTCTGATACTTTTTCCGGAAAGGTAACCAAACCGCCTATACCCATGATGTATCTGATCAAATCTAAAAAGCTTACTTTGCGAGCATCATAGGCCTTCTGAAGATTTTCCTCAGTTGGATAAGGGTCGTATCCTGCCAGAGTATCTGCAAGTTCTTCAACTTCTTCGCTGGTTATTCCTTCGTTTTGTTTAATCTTTTGCAAGATCTCATTTTCGTCTTCAAGTTTTTCAATAAGCGCTTCTACTTTTTCGCGATATTTCTGAATAGTTACTCTTTCATTTGCAGGGCCAAATTTAATGTATTCTTTCTCAAGAGTTATATCCCTAAGATTTAATGAATCCTGATCCGGCTTAATCCCTTCCTCACGATATTTCATTAACGGTGCTATTTTTTGAGTTAAAATATCTAGTCCTTTTTCATCGGCTTTTGCCAAATATCCATTATTTAAAACGTCATCTATAAGTTCTTTATCTTTTGCAACAATATTTACTGAAAGTGGCAGGTCAGAAACCATTTCAATAATTACTTCTTCAAGAGTTTGAACTTTCTTGTCTGTTTTCTCACTTGCACCAAGCTTTGCAATAGAGTATTGAAGAACTTTTAGTTCAAAACTCATTGCTTTGAAGTCTTCTCCTGTGCGAGTACGCATTAATGGAGCAATTTCTTTTTGTAGGTAAATCTTTTTATCGTCGTTTAGTTTCTGCCAAAAAGTATCACTAACTGTATCTATCTTGCTTTTTGCATCAAGGATTACAACATTGTTTGCAGGTAAACTTTGAATATCATTTTTTAGTTTCTGGATAGTGTTTTTAACAACCTCCTCATTATTTTGAGATTCAGCGACATTTAGTTTTTCAAGCTTTACTTCAAAAAGTCTAACTGGAATTGGTTTGGTTGGTCGATCAACTTTACCGGTTGGATTGATTTGAAAATATTCAAAGTTTTCCCAACAATCCATAATTAGAAATTTATCTTTGACTTTACACCACGGTTTGATTTTCTTAGGCTCTAGAAGTCTGGTCCCTCGACCTATCATTTGCCAAAATTTAGTATAGGAAAAGACTGGTTTAGCAAAGACTAGGTTAACAATTTCACGAACATCAATACCCGTATCAAGCATATCGACACTAATTGCAATTCTTGGAAAATCGTTATTTACGAACTGATCAAGCAAGCCACCTTTGCCGTATACCCGAGGATCATCTGAAACTATCACCTTGGCAAGATTTCCTTTGTGTTCAGGGTAGAGATCGTCAAACATTTCCTGTAATCTCCTGGCATGTTTCATAGTCATAGCAAAAAATATTGTTTTGCCGGGCAAAGTACCGTTTTCATCTTTAATACACTCTTCCATGAATTCTTGAACGATTAAGGCATTTGTGCCCTTATTAGTAACTTTCTTCTCAATATCTGTCCCTTCAAAATTTATTTCTTCAGGTTCTTTCCCGTCTGCTAAAAGCTTTTGTTGCTCTGCAAGAGAAATATTTTGTTTATGAATTCCTTCTTTCTGAAATTTAGTACGGATTTTCAAAACTTCATAATCAGAAAGGTAAGGTGGTTTATTATTTAGTGCTTCTTCATACGAATAGGCGTAGGTTGGAATCCCGTCTTCACACTCAAAAAGGCCAAAGGTATTGTGTTCCACCGCATCTTTTGGCGTAGCAGTTAAACCCACTTGAACACAGTCAAAATAATCAAAGATATTTTTGTAAACATTGTAAATGGATCTATGACTTTCATCCGCCACGATCATGTCAAAGAAATGAGGACTTAGTTTGCAATCATTATCTTCAATAATGTTTAGCATTGTCGGATAAGTAGCCGCGTATACGCGTCTGTCAGTTTCAATTTCAGTTTCACCAATTTTTGGCCAAACAGGGGCATTTGGGAGAAATTCTTTAAATGCGTCTAAGGCTTGATTCCTAAGGGCAATTCTATCCACTAAAAATAAAACCTTTTGCACATGATTAGTTCTCATTAACACGTCAAGCATTGATACGATTGTTCTTGTTTTTCCTGTTCCTGTTGCCATGACAAGTAGTGCTTTTCTTTTACCCTTATCAAGACTTTCAAAAACTGAGCGAATAGCCTCAATTTGGTAAGGGCGGTCGGAAATATCACGACTAATGAGTTCTTGTGAAATTGGTTTTTCGTTTTTCCTTAAAAATAGTAATCGTTCTAGGTCTTTTTTTGTTGGGAAACCATAAACTTTTCTTGGAGGAGTCTTTTCTGTATCCCAAAAATAGATATCATTTCCATTCGTATAAAAAACAAAAGGCATGTCTTTACCTGAGTTTTTCTGAATCTCTTCAGCATACTGACGCGCTTGCTCCTGACCAATCCTGGCATCTTTTGATGTTTTCTTAGCTTCCACAACCGCCAAAGGGTACCCATCCTCACCTAAGAGTGCATAATCCGCGAATCGAAACCCTTGATATTCATTTTCAGGTTCTTCAATACCTTCAGGTAAGCCGACCCAAATATCTAACTCGGATGTAACTTGAGTAGGGTTATTTACGTCCCAACCAGCTTTCTCAAGGCGTTTGTCGATTATTTCTTGTCTGGTTCTGGCTTCAGTAATATTCATATGTTTATTACGCTTGATTTTAACAAAAACGCAGGTATTTAGACAGAAGAACTTTACATTTGGCTCGTTACAGCAAAATATTCTTTAAAAGTAGTATATTAATTGCATGCTTACTGAAGAGCGTTTAAAAGAATTTACAGATCTTTATTACAGAAATTTTAAGGTTCGACTAAGTCGTGAGGAAGCAACAAAAGCGGCGACTGATCTTTTAAATTTAATGAGAGTTTTAACTAAGCCCTTACCAAAAAGTGAAAAATCAAAATGAAATGTTATAATATCCGTATATGGTTAGTAAAAATAGTGACACAATTAGAGAAAAATTGGGCAATAAATTAAAAATATCAAGGGAAAAAGCAAATCTTACACAGGCAGATGTAGCATCGAAGTCTGAGGTACATGTTAACTATTACGCTAGGATTGAAAGGGGCGAAGAGAACCCTTCATTTGAGATACTTCACAGGATTGTCAAAGTGTTGAAAATTGAACCCTCGGATATATTTCCCAATTAAAAATTGATATAATCATTCGGAAGCAGAAGCCTCTGTGTGCGCACGCATGAACTGGTCAATCCAGAGATCGGAAGAGAAACCTTCTGAACACAAGAC
>CAYHKI010000002.1:0-21368 GCA_964357165.1 uncultured Gammaproteobacteria bacterium
TACTAAGGTTGGGGAATAAAGATTAAGTGAGCACTTCTTTGTCTTCAAAATATTGTTTGGAATCTTGGAAAGACGGTTGGTTTGTAAATTTTGCAGATCTTTCCACCTCTCTTAAAAAAATAGCTAATGTTTTTGGTGTTGCCAACTTGACATAAGCTTCGTATTTATTTCCGCCAGAAATGTAAAAGATTATTTTGTGAGAGATATCGTCTGGCAGAGCTCCTAGGTAAGTTCCATCAGTACTTGTAATACAAACGGAGTGTTTTTTTGATAATATTTCTACTTTGTCACCACAGTTTAATAGACCAAGAATGGAAGGTGAAGCTAAATTTAATAGGTTAATAACCTTAGTTTTTCCTGGTTCAAATAAAAATACTGATGATAAGTTTGTGATTGTGTTGGTTTGACCGTTAGTAGCTTTTTTTAAAGCATATTGACTGTTACTTTTGGAAATAGAGCCTCTATCGGTTACCTTTGAAAGCTTTTCGACGTTTTTTTTAGCTATTATATTATAAGGATCTATATCTAAAACTTTTTTGTAGGTTTTTTGGGCCTTATCTATTTCTCCAGCGCATGTTTGGGCACGGGCTAGCCTGTTTAAGGCTTCAACATTTTTGGCAGAAAGGGAAAGAATTTTTTGATTAATTTTTTCTGCTTGCTGCCAATCGGAGTTAAGTGCAGCATCGATTGCAAGTTGTGTTAACAAGTCTAAATCTTTTTGTTCTTGCCAATCGGGGGTGCTTGAAATCATACGGTTTAAATTAGATTATTGAGATATATTCGTCAATAGGTGAGAAATATGAAACGATATAAGGGTGTGGGGAGTAAATTTATTGCTCAATAATGGTTGTAATCAATAAGATTTAGCTTCAAAAAGCATAACCTATAGTGCATTATAGTGACAGATAAATAAGAGTAGTTTATAATCATTTACGTGGTTGTAGAACGCGAACATGTGATATTTAATGGTAATGTTGTAGTTTTTGCCAATGAGAGGGAGTTAAAGATTGGACTTTTTCATTCACTCTTAAGAAGAAGGGACACGTTCTATGTTGGGCTTATAAGCTTTCGGCAAGTTCTTTGGATAGTACAAAATAAGTTAGGAGTTCTTCCTCCTTTGACAGTTGGTTATACTCATAAGATGATGGCTGAATTTGCAGAAAGAAAATTGGGGATGAAGGTGGAAGTTATTGAGAGACCAAATCTGAGGCCTTTGTATAAGGTTTCGGGTGATACAATGCAATTAAAAGATTCTGTGGATACCATGATTTATGACGAAAAACGTACTATTAGATTGAGAAGAAAAGCATTAATTTAATATAAAGAGAATTATATGAGCGGACATAGTAAGTGGTCAACGATAAAGAGGCAAAAGGGGTTGAAAGATGCGAAGCGTGGGGCTAGCTTTACTAAAATGGGAATGGCGATTGCGATTGCTGCGCGCGAAGGTGGTGGCGGAGATCCGGCCAGCAATTTTAAACTTAGGCTTGCAATGGATCAGGCTAGGGCAATCAATATGCCTAAGGAGAATGTGCAAAGAGCAATAGATCGTGGTTTAGGTAAAGGTGGGGCGGCTGCTATAGAAACTGTTGTTTATGAAGGTTATGCACCAGGAAAGGTTGCTTTGATTGTGATAGCGGCTACTGACAATAAGAACAGGACAACGCCGGAGATAAGGTCAACAATAGAAAAAAGCGGTGGTACTTTTGCGTCGCAGGGAGCGGTTGATTGGGCATTTAGTGATATAGGGATGATAACGGTAGATAAGGGTGTAAAGTTGCTGGACGAGCTTTTCGAACTGGCTGCAGACGCCGGAGCCGAAGATATTGAAGATGCCGGTGAGTTAGTCGAAGTTTATACGAAGCCTGCCGACGTTGAGAAAGTAAAAAACGCTTTGATAGAGAAAGGTTTGGCGGTTGTGAGTTTTGAGATTTTCAAAAAACCGACAACGCTGGTAGAAATAAAAGATGCGGAGACTGCAAGGAAAGTTCTTGCATTAATTGAGAAAATAGAGGAGCTTGAAGATGTCCAAAAAGTGTATTCTAATTTTGATATACCAGACAATCTGCTAACTAATGGCTGAAAGAATTCCAAGACAATTTGAAAAAGTTTCGATTGATGATGAATTTCCGTTAGATCCGGATAAGAGATTCGAAGCAATTTTTGCAGCAATAGGTAATTCAGAGGCAAAGTGTATTACGTTATTGTGTCTTTCAGAGTTTCCAATGACTGCCTGGGATTTGAACCGGGAGTTCAATGAGGTGGTTGCAGGAGCTTGGAAATCAAGCAATAGCGTCCAAGAGAATTATTGTAAGCATACTTTTGTTCCCTTGGGTCTTGTTGAGGGAGAGGATGATCCAGATTCTTCTGGTGGTTATTTTAGGTTAACAGAAGCGGGTCGAAAGTATGGGCAACCTATTGCCGCGTATTTAGTTAAAAATAGTTTAGATTTCCCTGATTCTTTGTCTGGGATGTTTGCAATGACAGGAAGTGGCGTTAAAAAAAGTAGGCCCGTTATTAACGGGATTGACATTCTTGAAGCGCTGTTTGAAAGTAAGGAAGTTTTAAGAACACGTGATATAGCACAGAAGACGGAAATTCTTGATAAAAATGTTGGTGGGCATTTGAGGGCTCTTGGGAAGCTTGGGTTGGTTGATTATAAGTATGTCGAATCTGATAAGGGAGATTTTGTGAAATACAAAGTTACAGAAGATGTTGAAATAACAGATAGTTTACCTTCAAATGAGTACCCGGTATTAACTTTAAAAGTGTGGCAAACTTTAAAGGACAAAAGAGAGGTGGGTATTTCTGAAGTTTGCGATTTACTAAAAAGCGATTATCCTAGAATGAAAGAGAGAACTTTAAAATCTTTAATATCAGCAACTCTTTCAAGGTTATCAATACAAGGTAAATGCAGCAAAGTGAATTTTGGGCATGCACGGCTGTCGAAAGTCAAGATTACGGAATTGGGTGAAATGCTAGTTGGTGATATCATTCTGCCCATTAGAAATGCTTTTGGTGGCAATGATCAATTTTTTGAAAGTTGCAGGAAAATTAATTGGCGCATATATGCCTCTAAAGCAGTTTTAAGACACAGTGAAAGTTCTGGGCATGTTAACCAAAAAAGAAGTAGCGATTCTAAGTCGCTGATTTATCGTTATATAAATGAGAATCCGGGCGCAAGGCCAAAGGATATAGATATAGTTTTTGGTATGGGGAAAGGTATATATCTTAGATTTCTGGAAAAAAGCGGTTTATTAACTAAGCAAAAAGAAGGAAGAGCAGTGCATTATTTTTCAAAATAACATATTATTTGTGCCCCGGCTTTATTATTAGAATTGTTCGGTTAGGCTATAAGCATGTCTTGATAGGGGTTTGTTGCGAGGTCTTTTTGTTGTGCGTAAGTTTTTAATTTTGCAAGTTCTTTTTCCAATTCCGCACGAAAATTTTCATTCTCCCTAACTCTAAAAATCCAATAAAACGGTTTATAATCCAGCCGGGTTTGGTATTTTTTATTTACTTCTTCTAAATAAAATGGAATTCTTACAAAATGGGCTGCGTGACTTAAAATTCCAATTTCATTTACTCCAAAAAGAGGACTGGCAACATCAGAAATGTGCGAATAAAAACTTTCTATTTGATCTTTTGTGTTTTCGTGCTCTTTGGGTGTTGTTATATCTTTAGGGCAAAACTCGTCAAAAATTAGTACTTTATCCTGCGGTATTTGCCAGTAAGGAGTTTTCATGAATGTTTTTAGTTGGTTGTTTTCGGTTTTTGTACCATTGAAGACAAAAAGAGGAAGATAATCGTTTAATTCTTGAGACGGTGCACTATTGTTGCGAAAGGCGAAAGATTGGGTTTTTGCTCTTTTGGTTAACGCTGTTTTTATTAATATTTCAGCTGTCATTTTTAAACGTTCCTCGTTTTTTCGCTGGTCTTTGCAGCCGAAAGCAAAAAGGACCTGCATGTTCGGTGGGTATTGTATTTTTCTTGCGGTTTCTAAATCTTTGGCAAAACTTTGTGCCCACTCAAGTGATTGTTGTGGCAAAAAATCCGGTATGTGGCTACTTAAGTGTTCATGCGGCATGCGCAGATTTTAACACTTTAAGGCTAGATTGAGAAGAATTTTATTTACAAATCCATCCGAAATTCACAGCCCCATTTCTTGAAGCCGAGTTTTTCGTAAAAATGATGAATATGAGAGCGGTCGTCTCCGGAGGTAAAAATTAGTTTATAACATTTTTTATCTCGCGCAATTTCAATACATTTTTTTATAAACATTGTGCCGATACCTTTTCCGCGGTGTGTTTCGTGGACCACAAGCCCTTCCAAGAGGCCGTAAGGAGTGCCGCGGAGTGCAACATTAATGTAATAAATTGTGGCCGTTGCCAAAATTTTGGCGTTATCTTTGACTACAACGACGTCACAAGTTTCATCTTTAATTTGATTTAACAGGGTTTCGTGGGCGTTTGGGGAAATATTGTCAACTCTGTATATTTGTTTTTGAAGTTGGAGAATCTCATCAATATCTTTTTTGGCCGCAAGTTCAATTAATATTTTACTATCCATTTTTCTTTATAATTAATAATGGTACACTTTTTGATCGTTCAAGCAAAACAATTAGATTGGGGTTTCTCTTTAATTTTTGTATAATTGTCTTTTCGTCTTTGTTTAACAAATCATCGATATCAGTATCGTTTGTAGTTTCATCGAATCTGGCGTAGGCTGAGCGCTCACTTATATATCCTTTGTCCTGCTTGATTCCACTATATAAATTAGGTTCAATTAAAAATGGGAAAATTCTTGCTTCTCCATTGGGTTTTGTTATTCTTACCATTTCATCAATTGCTGCTTCTGCTTGCTCCTTTGTGCTGCTGTATTTGGGAACGGATGAGTAGGCAAGGACGAAGTCAAAGCTTTCATTTGCAAAAGGCAAATTTTCTGCAACGCCACCAATGGCATTAGGATCTTCTATCAGCACATATTCTTTTTTGGAGTGGGAATACTCTTGAAAAATTTTTCTGCCGTTAGGTGTGCCGTAAACAAAATCAAATGAAACTATGTCTATTCCTTTTTTTCTCGCTTCTTCGGCGAGATATGCCTGCCCTGAGCCGATCTCAAATATCTTTTTGTCAATAAGGCTCTCTTCTGTTAGCTGTAGACCATCAAGTACTCTTTTTAGGTGGGAATGAATATTGAAATGTTCGACTCCCAGTGGCGTTTGAATTTCTTCCGGAACTAATTTATTTGTCATATGATAAAATTTTACAATAGTTTATGAAACTTTACGAATTTGAAGGACATAAAATTCTATCTAAGGTGGGAATTGACAGCCCGCATTTTGTCGTCTGCGAAAACTTGGATGAAGTTGGTGAGGCAAAAAAAAGGATTAAGTTTCCGATAGTTGCCAAAGTGCAAGTACTTTCTGGCAAAAGGGGAAAGAGTGGTGGTATTGGGGTTTGTAAAAATAAAAAACAGCTCGAGGTTTTTTGCAAAAAAATGTTTGGCAAAAGCTTTAATGGGGAAGAGGTGCGTTTTATATCTTTGGCAGAAAAAGTAGATATAGAGAGTGAATTTTACGCTTCGATTACTTACGATACGGTTTTGAAAATTCCGTTTTTATTGTTCTCAGTTAATGGGGGAATGGATATTGAAGAAGTTCGTGCTAAGGATCCCGGGAAAATTGTGAGACTTGATATCGATCCTTTTCGTGGTCCTATTCAAAAAGATCTGGTAAAAATTACAGGTAAGAATGAAAACCTCAGTGATTTTTTGATGCGTCTATGGGATGGGTTCTGCCGATATGATTGTCGGCTGGTAGAAGTAAATCCAATTGCAAAAGTTGGAATAAACTATATAGCAATAGACGCCAAAATAATTTTGGATGATGCCGCACTTTTTCGTCATCGGGATATTGATGTTTTACCAAAAGGATCGGCTAGTGCTGTTGCGACAAAACTGGAGCTTGATGCAAGAAAGATAGATGTAGATGATTATCGTGGAAGTGCCGGATCAACTTTTATAGAATTTGATGGAGATATAGCTGTTTTGGCTTCAGGAGGTGGAGCGTCGCTTCTTGTAATGGATTCATTGGTTGAGGCAGGGGGTAAATGTGCAAACTATACAGAATACTCTGGCAATCCACCTGGGGACAAGGTAGAGAAACTTACTCTGGTAACGCTTGGACGTGAAGGACTTAATGGTTGTTTGGTTGCGGGGGCTGTTGCTAATTTTACGGATATTTACGAAACTCTGAGTGGTTTTATAAGAGGGCTTTTGAAGGTTAAGCCTAAGGTAGACTTTCCGATTGTTATTAGGCGCGGCGGACCTAGACAAAAAGAGGCGTATGAGATGCTTCTTGAATTTGCCAAAAAAGAAGGTTTTGATATTCATCTTTTTGGTGGGGAAACGCCAATTTCTGTTGCTGCCGGGAAAATGGTAGAGCTTTCAAATAAATACAAACAAAGCAAAAAATAATTATGGGAATAATTGTTAATTCACAAACTAGAGTTTTAATACAGGGGATTACCGGTAAATCCGGGTTACAAGCTGCAAGTGAACTTCTAGCTTACAATATGAAAGTTTTAGCAGGAGTGACACCGGGTAAAGGTGGGCAGGCAGTTAGTGGAATACCCGTCTTTAACAGCGTTGGTGAGGCAATGAGATCTGTTGGTAAAGTTGATGTGGCAATGGTTTATGTTCCACCGCAAATGGCAAAAAGTGCTGCTATGGAAGCTATCGAGGCAAATATACCTTTAGTGCATATATTTGTTGAGAAAATACCAGTGTTTGATGTATGTCAGGTTTTGGCAATGGCCAAAAGAATGAGTGTTAGGGTGCTGGGTCCAGCATCCGTAGGTGCGATTACTCCAGGAGCTGGAAAGATTGGGTCCATTGGTGGCTCTAACCCAGACGCTGTTTATTCCAAAGGGCAAGTAGGAGTGATGTCAAAGTCCGGTGGCATGTGCTCGGAGCTGGCAATGCTTATAACAAACGCCGGTTTTGGACAATCTACAGTTGTGGGTATTGGGGGAGATTTGCTTATTGGGACAAGCTTTACGGACTTACTTTTGGAATTTGAAGGAGACTTGCAGACAAAAATTGTGGTGGCATTTGGGGTGGTTGCAGGGAGTGCAGAAATTGAAGCGGCAAAATTGGTAATGAGTGGGAAGCTTACTAAGCCGATTATTGTTTTTTTGGCAGGGAAGTTTGCGGAAAAATTACCGAAGGATACCGCTTTGGGGCATGCGGGAGCAATAGTTGGTTTGGAGTCGACTATGGACGAAAAAATTATTATATTAAAAAAAGCCGGTATAATTGTGGCTGACAGATTTGAGGATATACCAAAATTAATCAAAAATGCCATTTAAAATTATGATTAATTTTGTTTTAAGTTATACTATACGTTAATGAAATCCTACAGAACTTCTATATCGACACATAAAGACGGGAAGCCGTATGTTTATGGCTATGACCTTACAAAACTTGCCCTGTCGCCTTCGTTTACCAGAACGATATACTTAATTCTTCAAGGAAAACTGCCGGATAAAAATAGTGAAAGAATGTTGGACGCAATTTTAACTATATCTATTGACCATGGCATTGCACCCTCGTCTGTAGTTTCTGCAAGAAATGTTTATTCCGGAGGGTCGCCAGTGCAGGCTGCTGTTGCAGCCGGAATACTAGCGTTTGGTGAATTTCATGGTGGGGCAGTGGAGAAAGCGATGGAGAATTTTAAAACCTACATTATGCAAAAACCTAAGATTGTGGTTAGTGAATTTAAAAAGCGAGGAGAAAGGTTGAGTGGTTTTGGTCATAGGGTTTACAGTGCTGATCCCAGAACTCTAGCCCTTATAGAAATTGCTAAAAAACTTGGTTTTTGGGGTAAGTATGTAAAGTTTGCTGAAGCTTTAGAAAAAGAACTCTCAGAAGGTGCGAAGATGTTACCACTAAATATTGATGGAATAATTGCAGCGCTTCTTTTGGAGATGGAGTTTAACCCTAAGGTTGGAAAAGGAATATTTATTATTGCCAGAACGCCGGGGATTGTGGCGCATGTTGTAGAAGAAGCAATTCGTGAGAAACCGGTAAGAAGACTTAATGAAAGTGAATTTGAATACGATGGACCGCGCCCCCGCGGTGATAAATGATTATTTTTGGTATTGATCCGGGAACAGCGACAACTGGCTATGGGATAATAAAAATCAACAATAAAGATTCTAAAAAAATTATTGAACTAGTGGATTATGATTGTATTGTGACGTCAAAAGATATGGAGATGCCTATGAGGTTGAATAGTATCCAAAAGGACATAGAAAGACTATTGGGGTATTATAAACCTGATTGTGTTTCTATTGAGCAATTGTTCTTTGGAATCAATTCTAGAACAGCAATGACTGTTGGACAAGCTAGGGGAGTAGTACTGTCCTCTGCTGCAGGTTATGGGATTCCAATATTTGAATATCAGGGATTACACGTTAAAGCCACGTTAACGGGATCAGGTAAATCGGACAAGAAGGAAATCCAAAAACATGTGATGAGATATTTGGGAAAACGAAAACTTGCAAAACCTAAAAGTGGTTATATTGATGACGCAGCGGATGCGCTTGCCGTTGCAATTTGTCATTATTTAAAAATTAACAATTTAGGAAGATTAACACCAAAAGTAATGAAGGAGAGAGCAAAGATTGCAAAGGCATTAACCCCGATTTAATCGGGGTAAAAGGCTAAAAATGAAACTTAGGAAAATCTTATTGTCGTATGTAATAACTAAAAGGCAAAAGCTATTGCTGATGTCTTTTTTTTTGACCGTGATATTGGTTGCCACACAAACAGTTCCGGAATCGTTAAGATATCAAACAATGGGTATTTTAGGATTGGCAACTGCTTTTTTGGCGATATTCTCGCTATGGGGAGAACTTTCGGGTATTAAATATTTATTACTTCTACTTTTGCCGGTCTATTTTGTAATGGGAGCGTCCTTATTTTATTTTTTGCTTCCAGTCAGGTGGTTAACAAGGTTACCGTTTGCTTTTTTGTTTGGGGTATCAGTTTATCTTTTGATGTTAACCTCTAATATTTTTAATATTGCGGCAATAAGAACTATTGCGCTGCTTCGAGTAGCACATGCAGTAGGGTTGTTGTTTTCACTGGTGGCCACATTTTTTTTAACAAATGTTTTATTTTCGTTACACTTAGCAGTTTATTGGATAGTGCCCGCTGTTGTTGCCATTTGCATGCCTTTATTTTTAGCATCGCTTTGGTCTTATGAGTTAGAAGAATTTATTTCCCGCAGGGTATTTATTTTTGCTGTGATTTTTAGTTTAGTTACAGCTCAAATAACTTCTCTGGTTTCGTTTTGGCCAATTGTACCTATTAATGGGGCCTTAGTGGTTGTAACTGTGATGTACGCGCTTTTGGGCTTGGGACAGTTTGTATTTGGTGAAAAACTTAAGCAAAGAGTTATATGGGAACACTTGGTAGTATCTGGAATTGTAATATTTATAGTCTTACTTTCTACAAGGTGGAGCGGATAAAGACCTATAGTATATAACGAAGAAGTGGCTTTTTATGTAACTTTCATTATTTAATTACGATAAGTTTAGCTTCAAAATAGGTTCTTTTTGATAATAAATAA
Organism: uncultured Gammaproteobacteria bacterium; assembly: GCA_964357165.1. GTDB lineage: Bacteria > Patescibacteriota > Microgenomatia > Curtissbacterales > GWA2-41-24 > CAYHKI01. Next base: position 9,638 of record CAYHKI010000002.1, read on the forward strand.
TAGGGAGCAGGGAAGGCAGGGTAGTGAGAAGTGTGATATAGTTAGTTATAGTTATAATAAACGTGAAAAGATAGCTATATAGCGTGAAAACTAAAGTACTTAGGTGCAAGTATATGTCTATATAAGTTCAGATCATATATTATGTCTTAACATGAGTTATCGATGCAGAGGATTATAGGACTTACTTCTATTTGATTTATTCACAATAAATATTAATTAGCACGAAAGACTATAAGGTGCTAATTAGGTGTTGAAAGTACGTTTTTGAGTGTTTTCGGGGGAGGTGCAATTTAAGGTTAAATATATATAACAATAGAATTGTATCTGTTTTTATTTTGGTTTATTAATGTAACCACTCCCTTACTATAAGGAAACATTTATTTTCTATCCTTCTTGCGTCGCACAATGATACTTTTGCGACGTAAAGCATGAGTGAGAGAGGAGATATGGTTAGTTTTTTTAAATTTTTATTTTTCAATTTTAAATTAGTTTAAATTGCTATTTTAGCTTTTTAGGACTTATCTATCTTTTTTGTTATCGGCATAATTTGACATATTTATCCCCTGTTTGACTGATAAAGATTTTTATATGACCCTTTTGTTATTGAAAGATTGGTTTACTTGAGCTAGTTATCGTTGATCATAATAAACAGCCGTTGTAGGGGCTATAATCGTCTAGTTGAGGCTAAATAACGTCTAAAATGAACAATTATAAAGTTGGCGAACCGATTAACATTGAATTATCTATATATGGATTGGGAGCAAGGATGAGTTTTGCTTTGTGAAATTTTTGGTCCATAGAGTATATTAATGGAATTGTACTTATGTCTTGATGATAGAATCTATGGACGAAATCTTTTTCACCAACTTGGATATTAAAAAAAGCTAAATACTGGGAAATCGAAAATATTGCGTTTAACTTTCCGGAATAAACAGGAATGCTAATAGATTTAAATACATTGTGTTTGGCAATTATTAATTGGTTTGGCTTTAAACCATAATAGAGGTTTTTTTCGAAATCTAAAACAAAGGTTTGCCTATCCGTTTTATAAACAAGTTTTGATTGATCATTTAATGATTGCTGAATTTGATTATTTAATATATCAATCTTGTCCTGGTCTAGATTTTCGATTGTAGCTTGTATTACCTTATTTCTTTCTGTAGCACGTGGCATATTTAGCCAATATCTTGGGGCTATAATCTGCTTTATTTGCTCTTCATTTATAGTTAGTGTTTGTGGTTGAGTTATTGGACTCAGTTCACTAGTCATTGTAAAATTATACAATGAATATTTAATAAATACTATAGGGTAAGATGATTAAGAGATCAGGGAACCGATGAGTTCTCCCTGGACAGCTTTCCCGATATTGTCTTCGACGTTAATATCAAATACTAAAATCGGAATGTTATGTTCCATACAAAGTGACAGGGCGCTGTTATCCAAGACCTCAATATTATTATCGATAAGAGCGTCTTTGATTTTAATATTTTTAAATTTTATAGCACCTTGATGTTTTTTGGGATCTTTGTCGTAAACGCCGTCTACTTTAGTAGCTTTTAAGATAATTTCACATTTTGTTTCCAGTGCTCGAAGTGCGGCTGTTGTGTCTGTTGTAAAGTAAGGATTGCCTGTGCCGCCTGCAAAAATGACGACTCTCTCCTTTTCCAAATGCCGTATAGCCCTTCTTCTTATATAAGGTTCACAAACGTCTTTTATGTCTATTGCAGAAAGAACTCTGGCAGCTTGGCCTTCTTTTTCCAGCGCAGCCTGAAGTGCAAGTGAATTCATGATTGTTGCCAGCATACCTATATAGTCTCCAACGGTGCGTTCTAGCCCATTTTCTTCCGCTGAGGTTCCGCGAAAAATATTACCGCCGCCGACAACCACTGCTATTTGCGTACCATGTTTTTGGGCTTTTATGATTTCGTGGGCGAGCCACTGACAGAAAATTGGGTCAATGCCAAAATCACGGTTTCCCATGAATGTTTCACCGGAAAGTTTTAGAAGGACGCGTTTGTATTTATCTGTGGCCACTTGAGTACATTTTAGCAAATTATAAATTTGTTTGTCGATGATACATATTAATATCATTGTCGTAGAATATTGGACTTAGAAGCAAAGTTGTATAAATCTGATCCTAAGAGCGTCGCACATTATTGACTTCACGCCCCTTTTGCGACTAAGATTAAATTGTAGATAGCGGACTTTAGACTTTAAATATATATGTTTGATTTAACTGCCCAGATAACTGATTTTTTGGAATATTGCGAAATTGAGCGGAACCTCTCCCCTCTTACTATACGTGATTATCGCCATTATTTAAATTTTTTTGATAATTGGCAAAAAGAAAATTCTCCACTTGCCAAACCTCAAGATTTAACTGTTGATGTAGTTCGTAAGTTTCGCGTATATCTTGCACATTTTTTAAGTCCAAACGGTAATTTACCGCTTAAAAAAGTGACTCAAAATTATTATGTGATTGCTCTTAGGTCTTTTTTGAGGTATTTAACAAGACGAGATTTTAAAGTGGTAACACCGGATAAAATCGAACTTCCAAAGGTAGAATCCAGGTCTTTGAAATTTTTAGATCGTGATCAATTAGAGCGTTTGTTGGTCCAGCCCATTCAACAAGTTCAGGGTAAACCGGAAGTGAGTACCGATAGAGGGTTACGGGATAAGGCGATGATGGAAATGTTGTTTTCTACGGGCCTACGTGTGAGCGAACTTTGCAAACTGGATCGCGACCAGATAAATTTGGAAAGGCGTGAGTTTGGGATAATTGGCAAGGGTGGTAGAGCTAGGGTTGTTTTTCTTTCGGATAGGGCCTGTATCTGGCTGGAAAAATATTTAGAAAGACGGCTGGATACTTATAAAGCACTATTTATTAGATATGCCGGAAATCAGGAACCGGTGATCACCGGTGAAAAGATGAGACTCACTTCCCGCTCGGTGCAAAGGATGATAGATAAGTACGTAAAAAAAGCGAGATTGCCTGTTAAGGCAACTCCGCATGTACTGCGTCATTCTTTTGCTACGGATTTATTGTTTAACGGTGCGGACCTAAGGTCTGTTCAAGAACTATTGGGTCATAAAAATGTTGCCACAACTCAAATTTATACACATGTTACCAATGCTCAGCTTAAAGATGTACATAAAAGTTTTCATAGCGGAAATAAGTGACATATTTCTTAATTTCTAAAGGTCACGTATTTATCCCAGGGTATAATTTCCAAATCTTTTTGCTTTTTTTGAGAAATTGATGCTACAAACAGCTCGGCTGTTTGTAAGTTGGTCAAAAGTGGGATGCCAAAATCTACAGTAGTCCTTCTAATTTGGTAGTCGTCGTCAAATTCTTTTTTAAAGTAAGGATCGATAATATTGATAACCAAATCTACTTTTTTGCTATGCAGGACGTTGAGCACATTGGGTTTTTTAATTTCGTAAATTTTATAAAGTTTTTGGTTTTGGATACCATGCTTTTTCAGAAAAGCGCTAGTGCCGACAGTTGCATAAATTTTAAGACCCAAAGAATTGATAATTTTGGCGCTTTTTAGAAATTTAACTTTATTTTCTTCTCCGGCTATAGATATAAAAACGGATTTTTTAGGCAAATGAATACCGGTTGCAATGACAGATTTTAGAAATGCTTCATAAATATCTTTACCAAAACAGGCTACTTCTCCGGTTGATGCCATTTCGACACGCAGGATTGGATCTGCCCCTTTTATTCTGGAAAAGGAAAATTGCGGCGCCTTAACTCCGACATATTTTAAAGTATTTGTTTTAAAAATACGGTCTGAGTTTTTGGTGTTTAAAATTGCTTCCGTTGCAACTTTTGCAAAATTTACTCCGGTAATTTTAGAGACAAACGGTAGACTTCGTGATGCACGCAAGTTACATTCAATGACTTTTATTTCATTGTGAATTGCTAAAAATTGAATATTAAACGGTCCGGTTATTTTCAAACTTTCGGAAATTTGTTTGGAAATCTCTTCAACTTTATTATAAGTTTCCAGATATAGCTTTTGAGCAGGCAGGACAATTGTTGAATCACCAGAATGAACACCGGCATTTTCTACATGCTCAGAAATTGCAAGGGTCAAAATTTTTCCGTTTTTGGCAATAGCGTCTATTTCCAGTTCTTTGGCATTCTCCATAAATTTGGAAATAACCACAGGATATTTATCGGAAATATTGGCAGCTAAGGTTAAGTATTCTTTCAAGTCTATAGAGTTGAAAGCAACGTTCATTGCTGCTCCGGATAAGACATACGAAGGACGAACAAGGACCGGGTACACTATGTTTTCTGCGAATTTTAGTGCGTCTTTGACAGTTTTTAGGGCTGCCCATGGAGGTTGGTCTATGCCAAGCTGGTCACAAAGATTGGAAAATTTGTTTCTGTCTTCGGCCATATCAATTGAGGTCGGACTTGTTCCCAGGATTTTAACTTTTTGCCCATTTAAAAAGGGTGTTAAGTTGTTTGGTTTTTGGCCTCCCATGGAGACGATAACACCAAGCGGATTTTCTTTTTTATAAATTTCCAACACTGTCTCTTCGGAAAGTTCATCAAAGTAAAGTTTTTGCGCCATATCATAATCGGTCGAAACCGTTTCCGGGTTGCAGTTTATAACTATCGGTGCAATATTATTTTTGGCAGCGGTTTGTGCACATGTTACGGAGCACCAATCAAACTCTACGGAAGAGCCAATTCTGTATGGTCCGGAGCCCAAAATAATTACTTTTTTACCAACTTCGGGTTTGATATCGTCTTTTGTACCATTATAGGTAAGATATAAATAATTGGTTTTGGCCGGATATTCGGCGGCTAAAGTATCAATCTGTTTTACAGATGGGTAAATGTGATATTTTGCCCGCAAGTTGCTAATTTGTTCTTGGCTTGTCTTAGTTATTTGGGAGATTCTTTTGTCTGAGAAGCCGTGTTGCTTGAGTTCTAAAAGCAGATCGGCATCAATTGTTTTTACACTTGACGCAATTTTTTCAAGTTCTACAATGTTTTTTATCTTGTAAAGAAAAAATTGGTCAATGCCTGTTATTTTAGAAATTTTTTGTACACTTTCCCCCGCCTTGATACTTTTGGCGATAGAGAATATTCTCCAGGGTGTTGGTTTTTTGTAATCTTGGCTTGGAGATTTTTCGTCGCAGATACCCTCCATGCCTATATCCAGCATTCTAGATGCCTTTTGAAGGGCTTCTTCTAATTTACGGCCGATGGCCATGACCTCTCCAACGGATTGCATAGATGAGCCAATTTCGATTTCACTTTTAACAAACTTTGTCAGATCCCATCTGGGAAATTTAACAACTACGTAATCCATAGCTGGTTCAAATGCTGCAATTGTGGTTTTTGTTACAGAATTTTTAATTTCTGTTAAACCTTTTCCGAGTATCAGCTTTGTTGCCACGTATGCAAGCGGATAGCCTGTTGCTTTTGAGGCTAAAGCCGAGCTTCTGGAAAGACGGGCGTTGACTTCGATTACTCGATAATCGAGGTAATTTAAGTCGGGTCCTGCCATAACTTTCCCTCCCACCAATGCTCGTCGATTTGAGGTTCGCAAGTTGTGTGGGTTTAGAATGGTCGACTGCGCGTTGGTGGGGGCCCTTCCAGTTATGTCACCCGATTTTGGATTAGGGTTCAATGCGAATTGGATGTTACATTCGCCTATTATTCCAAGATGGCGGATTACTTTTATAGCAATTTCTCGCAGTTTATGATATTCGAAGTTATTTAAAGTTTGCGATGGAGCGACTACAACAGATTCACCGGTATGAATACCCATCGGGTCTATGTTTTCCATATTACAGACAGTTATACAGTTATCGTATTTGTCCCTAACAACTTCGTATTCAATTTCTTTCCAGCCCCAAAGATATTCTTCTACTAAAATCTGACTTGATTTGGCAAGAGCTTTGGCTGCTAAATCTTCGAGTTCTTGTAAATTAGAAACAAGACCGGAATCTTGACCGCCCAGGGAAAAACCGCTCCTGATCATTAGTGGAAAACCTATTTTTAATGCAGCTGACTTTGCTTCTCTTGGGGATTTTGCTGAAATACTTCTTGGGATAGAAATGCCAATTTTCTTTAGCGAATTTGCAAATAATTGTCTGTCTTCTGTTGTTTCGATAACCGATGTTGGTGTTCCAAGAACCTTGACGTTAAATTTTTCCAGAATGCCTTTTTTTGCAAGGGACAATCCACAGTTTAAGGCGGTTTGACCTCCGAAGGATAATATAATTGCTTGGGGTTTTTCTTTTTCAATCACTGCTGTAACAAAGTTATCTTCCAGTGGAAGAAAATAAACAGTATGGGCAAAACCTTGCGAAGTTTGAATTGTAGCAATGTTTGGGTTTATTAAGATAACCTGATGACCTTCTTCTTTTAAAGCTTTTATAGCCTGAGATCCCGAATAGTCAAATTCTCCGGCTTGGCCAATTTTAAGAGCGCCCGATCCTAGAAGTAAAATTTTCATTTAAACTCCTTTAAAAAATAAGATGACCTATTTTTTTTCACAATGTTCAAAAAATAGTCAAATAAAAATTCGGTATCTGTTGGGCCTGGTGCGGCTTCCGGGTGGAATTGGACAGAATAAAAAGGCAGCTTGTCGTGCTTTATGCCTTCGTTTGTATTGTCGTTGGCATTATAAAACCAGCGCTTAAAGCCTGTTGGCATCTTTTTTTCGTTTACAGTAAAACCATGGTTTTGCGAAGTTATATAGCATTTATTGGCCTGCCTGCCGGCAGGCAGGTTCCCAACCTCAATTGTTGGTTGGTTTTGTGCACGATGGCCGAATTTAAGTTTGTAAGTATCGCCGCCAGCGGCAAGAGCTAGCAGTTGATTGCCCAGGCAAATTCCAAAGGTGGGCATTTTCCTTTCCAAGGCTTTTTTAATAATCGCAATAGATTTGGTAGCCATTTTTGGGTCTCCGGGTCCGTTGGAGATTACAAGACCATCAATAGGTAACTTATTTTTAAATGGGTCGTAGTCCCATGGTAATTCGTAGACTGTTACGCCACGAGCAGTCAAACATCTTATGATATTTCTTTTTGCGCCACAGTTTAGAAGGCCAATTTTGATTGCCGGTTGCTGATTGTCGATTACTGGCTGCCAAACTTTAAGCTCTTTTATCGAAACCTGGGCTACAAGATTAGTTAGGTTAGGATCAAAAAAAGGAACATTATTTGAGTCAATGATAATTTTTCCAAGCATGACTCCTTTTTCGCGGAGTTTTTGAGTTAGAGCTCTTGTGTCGATGCCCACTATAGCAGGTATTTTTTCTTTTATAAGCCACGTGTTTAATGTTTGAACTTGCGCGTGATGGTTTGGGTTTATTGATAAATCGCTGATTACAACACCTTTTGCATGAATTTTTTCAGATTCTAAATGTTCTTTTTTTGGAATCCCCCAATTTCCAATTAAAGGGTATGTGAATGTTAGAATTTGGCCGGCATACGAGGGGTCTGTTAGACTCAGGTCGTAGCCGACCATACCGGTTGTAAAAACTACTTCTGCTGCAGTGGATCTTTTATACCCAAAAGCAGTGCCTTCGAATTTTGAGCCATCCGAAAGGATTAACGTTGCTTTATCTTTTTTCATATTTTTTAATTAAAAAAAAGAAGCCTTGTGGGCTTCCTTGTAATTTTTTTATGAGCTTTAATTTTTTTTACCACTATTTCTCTTTCTTAGTTGATGATTTTATCATTGTTTTAGTTTTTTTGCTTGGTTTTTGCGAATCCGGCTTTTTTGCAGGAGCTAGTTTTGCAAGCTTGAGGACTTCTTCGTCATCCTTTTTCTTTTGAATAACAGTTGCGGCGGCAATTTTATCTTCACCGGAAAGTCTCATAATAATGACTCCTTGAGTGTCTCGGGTCAGGCGAGGTACGGATTTTAATGTGGTTCTCATAACTTGTCCTTTTCTGGAGGTTAGGATTATGCCTTCATCATCTTTTGTAAGAATCTGAGCGTTAACAATATCGCCAGTCTTTTCAGCAAGATTTGCTGCTTTGACACCGACACCACCCCGAAGTTGCATTGGCCAGGCAGAGATTTGGGTTTTTTTACCTATACCCTTTTCGGTAATAACCAAAAGATCGGCGTTAATATCCTCTTTGGTGATAACATCCATACCTATGAGCTCATCGTCAGTTTTGAGCTTAATTCCCCGGACGCCCATTGTGTCCCTGGCCATTGGTCTGACATCTGTTTCTTTGAATTTAATCGATAGACCATGACGGGAAACCAAAAAGACGAAATCGTCTCCAACGGTTAGCTTTGCCCACCTAAGGGAATCACCGGGAGAAAGTTTGATCGCAATGATTCCGGATTTTCGTATGGCGTCGTAAGACGCAATATCTGTTTTTTTAATAACACCGTTTTTTGTTGCCAGAAGAACATATTTAGATTTTTGAGCGTCATTTTCTATTTTCTTTTTAACTTTGAGAACCGATAATACTTTTTCGTTTTGTTGTAAGTCCAGTAGATTTACGATAGCAACACCTTTGGCTATTCTTGAAGATTCAGGGAGCTCCCAGACTTTTAGTTGGAAGACCCTGCCCTTATCTGTAAAGAACAAAAGATTATCGTGAGTGTAGGCTGCTATTAGTTGGGCAACCGTGTCTTCAGTTTTAGTGGTGATACCCGAAATACCTTTGCCTCCTCTTCTTTGAGTTCTAAAACTTTCAATATCCTGCCGTTTAACATAGCCTCCCTGAGTAATTGTGGCAATTGTCGGTTCGTTGGCGATCAAATCTTCTTCAGAAAATTCACCGATTTTTTGTTTAAAGACTCTTGTTCGTCTCTCGTCACCATACTTTTCTTTGAGTTTAGCAAGTTCGTTTATTGCTACTTCAAGAATTTTTTCCGGGTGGGCTAGTAGATCGATAAGGTATGCGATTTCTTCCCGGACCATGGCAAGTTCTTCTTCAATCTTTTGTCTTTCTAGAGCAGCCAGCCTTTTTAGCTGCATGTCCAAAATTGCCAATGTTTGAATTTCTGAAAGTTTAAACTTTGCCATCAGGTTTATCTTGGCATCCAACTGGTCCTTGCTCTTTTTAATTATTTCGATGACTTCATTGATATTGTCGACTGCGATTTTGAGACCTTCTAGGATGTGCTCACGTTTTCTGGCTTCGTCGAGTTCAAACTGACTTCTTCTTGTGATGACATTTTTTCTATGCTTTATGAATTCTGAAAGAATTAACTTGAGTGTGCACGTTTGGGGTGTTCCTTCGATTAAAGCAACCATATTTACTGGGAAAGATTGTTGAAGAGAAGTGTATTTGTAAAGATTATTTAAAACCGACTTTGGTCTGGAATCCTTTTTGAGCTCAACAACAATGCGCATACCTTTTCGGTCCGATTCGTCCCGCAAGTCGGAAATACCGTCTAATTTTTTATCTTTGACAAGATCGGCTATTCTGGTGACTAAAGTTGCTTTGTTGACCTGGTATGGTATTTCGGTTACAACGATTTGGAAGCGGCCTGCTTTTGTTTCTTCGATGTCTGCTTTTGCCCGCATCATAATTTTGCCCCTACCGGTTGCGTAAGCTGAGATAATTTCGGAAACGTCGAATATTTGGGCACCTGTTGGAAAATCCGGTCCTTTGACAAATTGCATAAGATCTTCGACGGAAGCCTCTGGGTTTTTCATTAGGTGTGTTGTGGCATCTATGATTTCGTTTAGATTGTGTGGTGGAATGTTGGTCGCCATACCGACAGCGATACCGGAGGCACCATTAATTAACAAATTTGGCAGAACTGCCGGTAGGAAAACAGGTGCTTTGTGGTTGCCGTCGTAATTGTCGACAAAATCGACCGTGTTTTTGTCCAAATCCCAGAGCAGGGAATCGGCAATAGAGGCAAGTCTGGCTTCGGTATAACGCATTGCAGCCGGAGAATCACCATCGACCGAACCGAAGTTACCCTGGCCATCTACAAGTGGATAGCGCATGGCAAAATCCTGGGCCATTCTGACCATTGCGTCGTATACCGCGACGTCACCGTGTGGGTGGTATTTACCTAAGACTTCTCCGACTATTTTGGCACTTTTGCTGTAGTGAGCACTATGAGTCAAGCCCAACCTTTGCATTGCGTAGATGATTCTTCTGTGAACGGGTTTTAAGCCGTCGCGAACATCCGGCAATGCACGGGCCACAATAACAGACATTGCGTAGTCCAAATAGGACCTTTGCATTTCCGATGTTATTTCGACTTGTAATATTTTGCCTATATCGCCCATGATTAGTTAATAGTTAACAGTTCGTAGTTCATAGTTGTAATGCTTAGACCAGTTTATACTTGGCCTCCATAAGTTCGTGTGGTGTAAAGCTTTTTGGTTGGGGTTTTAGGCCTTGTGCCCGCTTAATAATAAACATCCTGTTCTCTTTTGAAACTTTCATCCAGTGTGTAAACAATATACTTCTTAAGTTTTGACCGCTGGTTGTGCCAACACTTGCGTATGCTACTGGTAAGCCATTTTCTGTTGTTTTTACTAACATAACAGGTTTGTCTAGGGGAAGGCCTTGTCTGTACTTAGCTGATTCTTCGGGTGCTCCAGAGCTTGGTATTGTTGCATTTGATTTTATTTCGAACGTTAATTGGAGCAGGTCGTCTGCGGAAATTTTTTTGTCCCGCAAGCTTTTTGCTCTACCAATTAAAACACCTACAGATGTTTTGTCTTGCAGATATTTAATGTCTGAGTACTGAACAATTTCGTCGTCGTCTGCTTGAGGATCGGACTGGTTAAAGTATGAAAAGTCTTGGCCCACGGTGATTACTGTTTTATCTAGGTCTTTGGTTGTTGATTGTTCTATACCTCTTGCGTCGTTCATATATTTTATATATCTAGTGTTGCCGACTTCGCGTGCGTTTGAATAAAGCGTTTTCGGGGCGGGACTTCGTCTCCCATTAACATAGAAAATACATGGTCGGCGTCGGCTGCGTCTTCGACCATCACTTGTTTCATAACTCTGGTTTGCGGGTTCATTGTTGTATCCCAGAGCTGTTCAGGATTCATTTCTCCAAGACCTTTGTATCTTTGGATACTGACGTTTTTGTCGAGCATTTTACCTTTAATGAGTATATTTTTTTCTTCTTCGTTATAAGCGTAGTGTAGTTCTTTACCTGCAGTTAACTTAAAAAGAGGAGGCATTGCTATATACAGGTAACCTTTTTCGATAATTTGCGGTAGATACCTAAAAAAGAATGTTAATAGAAGTGTCATTATGTGTTCACCGTCGACATCGGCGTCAGTCATAATTACCACCCGGTGATATCTGATCTTGTCAATATTGATAGTGTCCCCTATCCCTGTACCGAGCGCAATAATGAGAGTTTTTATTTCTTCGAATTCTAAAATTTTGTCCAGCCTTGCCCTTTCAGTGTTTAAAATTTTTCCGCGAAGCGGTAATATTGCCTGGTATTTACGGTCTCTCCCCTGCTTGGCACTTCCTCCCGCAGAATCTCCCTCTACTAAATAAAGTTCACTTTGCGCCGGATCTTTTTCCTGACAATCTGTTAATTTTCCTGGTAAGGTCATACCTTCGAGTGCTCCTTTTCTAAGGACCGCATCCTTGGCTGCTCTTGCTGCTAGTCTTGCTTTGGCGGCCAAAATTACTTTTTCCATAATTTTTCTTGCTTGAGCGGGATTTTCTTCCAGATATGTATCTATGCCCTCTTTAACAACTACCATAACTATAGGCTGTATTTCTGCATTAC
>CAYHKI010000002.1:21378-21643 GCA_964357165.1 uncultured Gammaproteobacteria bacterium
TTACCCAATTTTCCCTTTGTTTGGCCTTCGAATTGCATATGCTCGGAGTTCATTCTGATTGCAACGACAGCAGTGAGGCCTTCGCGCATATCGTCACCTGTTAGGTTGTCGTCTTTTTCTTTTAGATAACCGTTTTTACGAGCGTAATCGTTAACTGCGCGAGTTAAGGCCATTCTAAAGCCAGTCAAGTGGGTGCCACCTTCGTGAGTACCAATAACATTGGCAAAAGACTCTACCGTTTCGGTATAACCGTCGTTGAATTGTA
>CAYHKI010000003.1:0-20730 GCA_964357165.1 uncultured Gammaproteobacteria bacterium
GAAAAAAAATAAAGGATGTTCTTACCAAACCATTTACCGTCAGTGACCTTAAAATCAATGGGGGTGATGTGATGCGCGAACTCGAATTAAAGCCCGGACCAAAAATCGGCGAAATATTAAATAAGCTTTTTGAAGAAGTACTTGAGGATGATAAAAAAAATACGCGGGAATATTTGCTGGAGCGATTAAAATCTTTTAAATGAAAAAGTGTGAGCCGATTTATGTTAATAAATCTGGAATAAATCGCAGAGGTGTTTTTGCTGTTAAAAATATAAAAATTGGTCAAAAAGTCTGTACATTTCGCGGAACAAAGATAAGGAGAGCCCTCACGAATGGTCCAATGAAAAGTAATAGAAATCTTATTTTAGATGTTCTTCAAACATCCGAACGTGAATATATTTATTTGCAAGAACCGTATATGTTGATTAATCATTCTTGCAGTCCTAATGTGGGAATTCGGGGGGGGGATTGATCGCAATTTGTGATATTAAAAAGGATGAAGAAATAGCATATGATTACAGTAGTACATGGTATGACGGTTTTGAGTGTAAATGCAGTAGTAGAAACTGTCGCGGACACATTGGAGATTTTTCCGGTATTCCTAAGGCTGTCCAGAAAAAATATTTAAGACTTGGAATAATTCCGGATTTTATAAAAGATAATATTAAAATTTAGTTTAGGCTAATTTTGCACGATGAGTTAAAATGTTTGCCCATGTTAATACTTGCTCTGCCCAATCGTAATCATAATCACTGCATCTTTTAAGACGCGTAAAATTTGTTTTGAATGTATCAAGTGTTTTTTTGAATTTGGGTTTTACTTTAGTATTATCAAGCTTATCAATATACTCTTGTGTTTCTATTAAAAATTGATTGATTCTTGCTTTTTTTCCTTCTTGTGCCCATCTTGATAGACGACCAAGATTAACTGCGATATTTAAGGTGATATCCTCGGCATTCATAACTTTATTTTAACAACTTTTCTATTATTCCCTGCATTTTTTGGCGAATTTGAGAATCGAGGACTTCCCGACTTGTGTTGTTTTGGTTGGGTCTGATGTTAATCATTGAATCAAAATCAATTTCGCCCGTTTCCAGATCAAAGCCGCCTCCCCATAAATTTTTCTGCAAGCTCCCCTCTTTTAATAACAATTGTTCACCATCGACGTGTCTTGTACCGCCTGCTGACAAAATTTCTTCTTCAATATCTATAACTACTTTTATATAACCTTCTAGATCAATGGCTGCTTTTTCTAAGGTTTCTTTATCTATCCTGTTTTTTATAATTTGCAGCATCTAACTATTCTATCACGGCTATTTTTGAGAAATAGCAGGTTTGAGCGAGTCGTATCTATTTTTTGTGGCTATTTTGGCGTGATATGATGTTGTTAGTTGCTATAAGATATAGTAAAACTTCATTGTGGATGTTGTCTGTAGTGCTTATAATGGTTTAGCTATAAATTCTCTTAGAAAATGTCTGATTTTGTCAATAATAAAGAAAACGTAGTCGGTGTATTTAGTGACGGTGAGATCGTTTACCTATTTTATAAATCACAAGATTCTTCTAATTTACTTTTGGTTGAGGCCGGTTCCGATGGGAAAGTCTTTAATAAGTTTAAAAGTAATATCAGACTTATAGATGAAAATAAACAAAAAATAGATTCTTCCCAAATATCTCAATTTAATGTAAGTAAAATTTTTGACAATTATTTTGTTTTTTTCGAGACAAGGGTCAAAAGTAAACGTAGATTATTTTGCGCAAAGGGTAAAGATTTTAGCGGATTTAGTACTTTATCCCAGAGCAGTGGAATAAAGGAGTGTGGAGTTCTTGTTCCTAATTACACAATTGAAGGGAAATACATACTTTTTTTGGGCGGCGCAACAATTAGATTGGCATTTTCGTCTAATCTAAAAAAATGGAAAATTATTGATGAACCTGTAGTCAAATCATATAAGGACTTTTTTGGTGAAAATCCTCTAAAGGTAGGAAATATTTTTGCAACAGGTGAAGGATTACTTCTGATATATTTCGTTGTTAAAAGTAAAAATAAAATTAATCATTTTGAGGTTAAGGCTGTTCTTCTGGATAAAGAAGACCCAACACGCGTTCTAAGGCATATTGAAAACCACATTTGGGATTCTCCAGACGAGTGGTTTGGGGAAAAAGTTATACCAATTGGTGTAGCACGAGTTGGAGGAAATTTCATTTCTTACTGGAAAAGAGGAAATAGTCTTTATAGTATTTTGCACCCGAATTTTCTTTTTGATGAGAAAAGGAAACATTTTTCTCATATACTTCTTCACAAGTTAAAGCATAATCCGATAATCAGACCGATTGTAGAAAACCTTTGGGAATCAAAGGCCACATTTAATCCTGCGGCGATTTTTGATGAAGACAAAGTTCATATAATTTACAGAGCAATAGGTCAAGATGATGTTTCGGTTTTAGGTTATGCATCCAGCTTAGATGGAATACATATAGACGAAAGGCTGGCATCGCCGATTTTTGTTCCGACACAACTTTTTGAATCAAGTGGGCCTTACCGGAGACATAACACGGGGAAATTTACATCCGGCGGTGGTTGTTTTGGCGGATGCGAGGATCCAAGAATCACAAAAATTGATGACCGGCTTTATATGACTTACGTTGCCTATGATGGGTGGAATCCACCAAGAGTTGCCTTAACATCTATTGATTTTGGAGATTTTTTAGAACACCGCTGGGATTGGAATAAGCCTGTTTTAATTTCAAAACCTGGGGTTGTTGATAAAAATGCATGTCTTTTGCCTGAAAAAATAAACGGGAAGTATGTAATATTTCATAGGATATTTCCGGATATCCTAATAGATTTTGTAGATGACCTTAATTTTGACGGAACAAAATTTTTGGAGGGGCAACATAAGATAACACCCCGCGAACATCATTGGGATAGTCGCAAAATTGGTGTTGGCGCGCCACCCATCAAAACAGATGACGGTTGGCTCCTAATTTATCAGGCTGTCGGAGAAAAAGATTCTTCGAGATACCATGTGGGAGCAATGCTCTTAGACCACGATGATCCGACCAGAGTTATTGCAAGATCTCATAACCCGATTCTTTCGCCAGATATGTGGTTTGAGAACGAGGGACACAAATCAGGAGTTGCCTATCCTTGTGGTGCTGTTAATATGAACAATAATTTATATGTTTATTATGGAGGGGCAGATACGGTTGTTTGCGTGGCGGGCGCTAAAACAGATCAATTTGTAACAAGCCTAAAAAAACATAAGCCGCTTGAACTTTCACAAATGGTAATCTCTTAAAAAGAAAATGATAAAGGTTAAAAGATTTATTGGCAACCCGATTTTAAAACCGGGGAAAGAAAGCTGGGGCGCAAAAGCCGCATTTAACCCAAGCCCAGCAGAATACAGGGAAAAAACTTTTTTGCTTTACCGTGCAGAGGCAGACGGGCAGAAGATTAACGACCAGACTATCACACTTTCTACAATTGGAATCTGTGAAAGCCGTGACAAAATTAATTTTGACAACAGAAGACAGTTTATTAAAAATGAATTTGACTTTGAAAAATATGGCTGCGAGGATCCTAGAGTAACAAAAATCGGTGATGAGTATTTTATATTTTACACCGCACTTTCTGCTTACCCTCCGGATGTTAACAGTATTAAAATTGCGGTTGCCATCTCAAGGGATCTTGTCAAAATCGACGAAAAACATTTAGTCACTCCTTTTAATGCCAAAGCGATGTGTCTATTCCCTCGAAAAATAAAGGGCTCCTATGTGGCAATTTTGACAGTGGATACAGATGATCCGCCGTCTAAGATTGGGATTGCTTTTTTCCAGGAGAAAAAGCAAATATGGGAAGAAGAATATTGGCGCAATTGGTATAGGAAACTAGATCACTATGTGGTACCGCTTCTTAAATCATCAAACGACCAGGTGGAAGTTGGAGCAGTACCAATTGAGACCGCAGAAGGATGGCTTATTCTTTACAGTTATATAAAAAATTATGTGTCATCGGAAAAAATATTTTCGATTGATGCGGTCCTTTTGGATCTTGAAAATCCGCTTAAGATAATAGGTCGACTGGAAGAACCTATAATGGTTCCTGAAAAAGATTACGAACTACTAGGCAACGTACCTAACATTATTTTTCCCTCTGGAGCTCTCGTTAATAACGATAACGTAGGTTTATATTATGGTGCGGCGGATACCACTTGTGCCCTGGCTACATTTAGGTTGGATGAGGCTCTTTCATCTTTAAGGCATTTGGAATACGTTGAACCGGCCCCTGCGCATGGATCAGCCCTATTAAAAAGGTATTCGGATAATCCTATTATCACTCCTATTCCAGAACATGGGTGGGAATCAAAATATACATTAAACCCAGCGGCAATTTGCGAAGATGGGAAGATATTTATTATTTATCGGGCAATGGGAGAGGAAAACACTTCTGTTTTGGGACTGGCAATCTCAGACGACGGCGTACACATTACAGAACGTTTGCCGGAGCCAATTTATACTCCAAGAGAACCGTTTGAGATAGGTTTAAAAAACAGATTTTCCGGATGTGAAGACCCAAGAATTGTTAGAGTTGATGACAAGTTTGTAATGACTTACACAGCTTATGACGGAGTAAATCCGACTAGAGTTGCACTAACTTCTATTGCTGTTTCCGATTTTTTGGCAAGAAAATGGAATTGGGATGCACCAAAATTGATTTCTCCACCAGGGGTCGATGATAAAAATGCGTGCGTGATACCAGAAAGAATTGATGGCCGTCTGGCTATACTTCATAGGTTTTCGCCTAACATTTGGATCGACTTTGTAGATGATGTAAAATTTGAAAAAAAGGATAAATGGCTGGAAGGAGAAATATTGATGGAGCCTAGACGTAATATGTGGGATAGTGAAAAGATCGGTATCGGTCCCCCGCCTATTTCGGTTAATGATAATTGGCTGTTAATATATCACGCCATTTCCAAATTCGATAAACAATATAGACTGGGAGCAGCGCTTTTAGATTTTGACTCTGATAAAAAAGTTGTCTCCCGCCTGCCTTACCCGATACTTGAACCAACTACTAGATATGAAAATAGCGGTTTTAGACCTGGCACTGTTTTTGCCTGCGGTGCGGTGGTGAGAGAGGATGAATTATTTATTTACTATGGAGGAGCGGACCAGTATGTCTGTGTGGCTTCTGTTTCCTTGACGAAAATATTAAGCGATTTAAAAAGTTTTGAAGTTTAATCCAAAGTGGGCGCTTTTTGTTTAACGATAACTCGTTACTTGCTTAATTTAGGCTATAAGCATTTAATTTAAATTATAGTAAATGGAATTGAGTGAGGCGCTGCCTACTGAAATTGTTAAAACTACAGGTACGCCAATTTTATCTACAGTACCGCAATTGCCTTAATGTAAACTTCGTTTGAATAAAGGTTAAATTTGGTTTTTGGTTTGGGGTTTTGTTGGTTCTGTTGAAAACTAACGGTGATTATATGCCAATATTTATTTGAAATAGCACTAACTAAGTACTTGGTCAATTGTTGAGTCGACCATTTTTCTCTGGGCTCTGTCGTCTATTTTGGGTAAAATTACTCTCTTTACTACATCTTTAGTTCCCAATTTATTGTTCATTTCCATTGCTATATCCGTGACTTCCCTTAGAGAAATTGGGAAGTCCATTGGCTCATTGGATTCGGCCGTTTGGTAAGATTGGTACCATTTTCGAAGTTTGCTGGCGACCCTCAAAACGTCGTAAATTCTCCTAACGTTTTTTTCTATCCGCGTGTCCGAACCGATGATAGCTTCTGCACTACCATTAGTTTCGCGGTTTATCAACAAATGCCAGACGGCTTCAAATTCTTTGGGTTTTAGATCGTTTAAACCGTCCATGTATCTTGAAAGGATGAGTGCTTCGTCACTGTTATAAGCTTGCCTACCACCTCTGTTTTCTTCAAATGGGGGATATTCTACATCTATAATTCTTGCCCGGGATTTTACTTCGGGAGAAAGCGGAGCAACACCTTGATAATTTTGAGGATTCATGGTGCCGATAAAAAGAACAGTTGGGTCGACATCTATTCTTTTTTCCTGTCCGCCTTCGTTTATGAACATGGTTCGACGGTAATCGAAAGTAGCGTTTAACATTTTTACGACTCCGGGTGGAAGAGTATTAATTTCGTCAAAAATGACAATTGTTCCCGGTTTCTGGATTGCTTCTACTAATTTAGAAGGTATTTTATAAGTTCCTTTTTCGGGATCGTAATAAAATTCAAATGTTAAATCTTCTTTGGCCGTGTTTTTATTACAGGCAATGGTAACAACTTCGCGATTGCTTAAACTTGCCAAAATATCTATCAGAACGTTTTTACCCGTGCCCGCTTCTCCTGCTAGAATTGCTATTCCCCTATGATTATCCTCTTGAAGGTTTAGTATTTCCGAAAGCTCTTCTAACCTGTCCTCGTAATATTTCGGAATTACCCAGTGCTCATTAAATTCCGGTACGTCTCTTTTTAAACCTTTGAAGTAATTTTCCGCTTTTGCGCGGTACACGTCTATATACGCTTTGGTTTTTTCGTCTGCCGAATCGGGTCTGACTAATACACCATTTTCCGGGTCGGGATCAAACCGCTGGCCATGATCGTCTACAAAGACTAGTCGTGACCATATAGCGTTTTTGCCGATCGGCTCAAACTTTGACTGCCAAAGCCTTGGGGGTTCTTTGTAAACTGCGAAGTGGGACTTGCCGAATTTTAGCTCGCCCTTTTCACCGACTGTTCCTAACTGTTTTCGATGTTCAATATCTTGTTTTCTGGAACCCAGCATAATATCTAACCGTTTTTCTTCTTGTTCTCGAATTTCCGGCGGGAGAGCTAACAACCTTTGGCGGAAAGTCACAACTAATGGATTTCGTAAAAAGCGTTCTATGTCTTGAGATGCCGAAAGTTTGGCAATTTCTTCCCGAATGCCTTCTAAGTCCTCCCGGGATTCCTGGACTACTTGGGCCCATCTTTGGCGCTGTTCCTGGTCAAATGCTTGTTCCCTTTCTAAAAGCTGTCCACGTTGGGCTTCTCTTGTCTGGTTATATTGCTGCCGCCATGCTTTGCGCTCTTGGGGGTCATGGATGTTTGAGAGCATCTGTTCAAATTGTTGGCCCGAAAGTGTAGTGGAGAATGAATTTAATTCGTCAAGAGATCCGCTTTCCGAAACTAACTGTTTTATATTTTCAAAGCTTTCGCCGATTGTTGATAATAGTTCACCTTGATATTTTTCTATGATTTCGGATCTTTTCCCTTGAAGGGCCTGGATTCTTTGTTCTATTTCCCTGCGTTTATCGATATTTTCGATTGATGTATTTTGCCTAAGTTCTAGTAGTTTGGAAAGTTTTTCGTCCAGCCCAATAGTATCTGCAACACCTTTTACATCGTCTAGCAGATTGGCATAATCACCCAATTGAGTTTCCAGCTGGGAAAGTTGCAGTTGTCCAAGTTTTTCTCTGGTTTTAGTACTGAATTCGTCTATAACTGCCTCGTACCCTTCGTTTGCTGGATCGTTTCTGACTGCCTGAAGAGTGTCTAAAATTGTTTGCAGGGCTTCCGGATCGTTGGCACCTTCTATTTTGGGATTAATTTGCTTTCCAACTGTTTCTCTTAGCGTCTGTGCAACTGTTTCTTCTGTAATCTTTTTGCCTGCCTGTTGGGGTTTGACCTTGTCGAGATCCAGTTGGGAATATCTTTCCTGCAGACTTTGCAGTGCTTGCTCATGTCTTTTTTGAGCCTCTTCTGTGCCACCAGGAGCGATTGCCTGGAAGTTTGTTTGTATTTCTCGAAGCTGGTTACTGGTGTCAGCATATAGGATATCTCCCTGAGCGTCGACAATAAACGGGCCTTTGACTCCCTCGAAACTTTTAACAACGTCCCCAGTTTCTTTTTCGATAATATACAGTTGGTCTTTGCCGTTTCTGATGATTATAAAATTGCCGTTTGGGTCAAAATCTATTTCTTTTGGATCGTCTAATTTTAGCTGCTCTGCCGGCTGTGGTCTGGTCGACCGGTCTTCTACGCCCCTGATATCCAGTTTATAAATTTGACCGGTATTTATAAAATACAAGCTGTTTGGATTGCCGGGGTCAACTTTGGGGTCATGGCCTGCATAAGAAACTACCTCGGTGTTACCTTTCATGATGGATAAGATGGTTTCTTCTGGTTTTAAATCTAATTGGTTTGATAAGCTGAGTTTTTTTAGGGTTACCACCTCACCGACCTTCTCATCTGTTACATTTGATTGCTGTAATGCGTCGGGTTTTTTAGGGTCTATTTTGAACCAGCTACCATTTACAGTGAATACGAATTGGGGTGTTTCTTTTTCATTTTCTTTGTAATACAAAATTCCCATTTTCCAGTCGCCAGCAGAAAAAACAAAAGGCGGCTTCTTATTTACGTTGTCATTGTAATATCCGTAGCCGGATAATTCTAAGTGTGATTTTGCTCTCGTGAGCCATTCATTTTGCAACTGTCTTGAGGCTTCGGCTGTGAAACCCATAATTTTAAATCGTTCTTCAGCTGCATCAGCATCATGGGTATTCTCAGCAGTTTGGGATATATAACTTTTAGCAGTGGATAACAGAGTTTTGGCTAACTTGTGGCTGTCCGGATCTAGGGGAAACGCTACTGATTTGCCGGGAGTTGGATATATTACTGCCTCATAGTGGTCGGATAATTTACGAAGTGTGGCGACAGCCTCTCCGATTTTGACAATATCAACAACCTCTCCTTCTTGTTTACCCTTGAAGCGCTCTTCCGGCAGGAGTTGTGCTTCGACAAATGAGCTTAAGACGTTTGCGGCTTCGGTTCTGCCGTTTGCGGTTGGTTTTGGTTGTCCTTCTATCGTCATGTCCTGCATATTTTAACGATAGCAAAAATTAATGCAAGTTGCACGTAAATTTAATTAAGGTAGCGTTGGAATTGGATGAGGTTTACCCGCAAGAGGCGAAATGCTTCGCCTGGTAAATCATCGAAGGTTTGGGGGTAACAGCTGTTACTCTGCCCAAAATAGCCGTTTAAGTAATTCTGGATATTTTGCCTTTCTCCTTCACTTTGCGACAGGCCAAATGATTTGTAAGTCAGTTTGCCGCGATTATCTTCGATATAATCTTTGAGCGCTGGGCCAGTTAGCCCCGCATTTGCTCGTCCGTCGGTTATGACAAAAATAAGACCATGGCTGTCCGGGGATTTTCTTCTTTGGTTATTCATTTCTTGGATAGTTAAATCTAAACCTTGATGTAAATTTGTGCTCCGACCTGAAGCATCAGTTGATTCTATCAGTTTAGGTTTTATTCTTTGGGCAGGATCGTTAAAATCCTGCTTAAACTCTTTTATGTTTTTTGCCACGTCGCCGAAGGTTGAAACCATTAAGGGTATGCCCATTTTGCGCGCGGCTTCGGAGAAAAAAATCATAGTTTTTCGGGCTTGCTGCATCTTGACCCCTGCCATTGATCCGCTGTTGTCTATTAAAAGACCAACGAAAAGGCGTGGCTCACCTGTTAAAGCTTCTTGAGGTCTTTGCCAAAATTGCTGATTCTCAAGAGGTGCTTTTCGGACTAAATCTCTTTTGTCGAACTTTGGACCTGTAAAGTAAGACCCTTCTAAAAATTGTTCTGATTTTCGGGGAACGACTTTTTCCATAGCTTTGGTGAAGTTTCTAACCTGAGCCCGCATGCTTCTTTCCAGTTCCTGATAAGTTAGAAATTCTTCTAGTTCATTTTCGCTAAATCCCGCTTTTTCCATTTCTATTTTTTGCTGTCTTGCCTCTTCTTGTCGACGTTCTTCGGCTTCTCTTAAAAGACGGTCGGCTTCTTCCTTTTGACGCTGCGCTTCCTCCTCTGAAACAACTTCCTTTTCGGCCTGGTCATAGTTTCTTTGAGCCCTTTCCTGTTCATGTTCGTCTGCTATTTGGAAATCAACTTCATATTCCCCCTCATTGTTCTTTTTTAACTTTAGAGTTTTTTGCAATTCTTTTTCCAGTGCTTCCCTTTGCTGTTCATCTAAAGAAACTCTTGCCTTTTTTTGTAATTTTTGTTTTTCTTCTTTCGAAAGCTCGTCAATTTGTTTTTGAAGGTCTTCGAGTTCTTGGGGGGTGAGTTTGGATAGGTCAGGCCTTGGCTGTTTCTGTTCTGGTGGTTTGTCTTGATTAGATGAATCTTTATTCTGTTCATTCTGATCCGGTTCATTACCATTATTATTGTGATTTCCTCCCCGCAGTGCTTTTTTTAATCTGTCCAGGAAGCCTCCTTCTTCCTCTTTATCTTCTTGTTCCCGATCGTCTTGACCTTGACCTTTTGCGTTCGGATTTTTCGTTTGGCTTGGCACCGATGGCCTTTCTCCTTTACCGCCGGAAATTGGTGGAATACCGCCTTCCCCTTCCGAATCTCCCGAGGCAGGAGAGGTTTGGTTTTGATCCGAATCCTGATTGCCGGGTTGAGGTTGGCCTTGACCTGATCTCTTTTGTGATTGTCCATTTTGTCCTTGCATTTGCCTTTTTTCTTCGTCTTCCAAATCTTTTTTCTCTAGGCCTTGTGCTATTTCCCAAATTTGCTGCTGAAGTTCTTTTCTTTGCAACGTGTCGGTATTTTGAAAATATTGTTCGATTAAGGGCTTTGCCCGATTGAAATGTTCGGCTACTTCCGTGCCTTCCAGTTCCGGGATATTTTCACCATTTAGCCAGTAGTGCAGCGAGTTATAGACAAACTGTAAGCTGAGGGGCCGATCCCGAAGCGGAGATTCCGTTAACCTTTCATTTAGCGACTTTTCGGTATTTCTTCTTATTTGCCTGTCAATTGCCGGTGATTCTTGACCTTCCAGGCCTTCGATTCTTGGATCTTCTATACCTTCCCAAATAAGCCAGAAGCTAGTCGGCAGGTGACCTTCGTCTTTTGCCCGTTTCTGTCCTTCTATCATTGTTCGAAAGTCTGAAAATTTTGCATGGCCCGCCTCGTGATGAAGAATAGCGGTTATTTCGTCCATTCCCATATCGTCAATGGCTTTGTCATCGTATAGGATTCGCTTCGGTTCGAATGATTCTGCGGGTAAATCGTCCAAGGTTTCGCGCTCACCGTCCAAATACTTTCCAACCTCCCTATCGACATTTTTATCCAGACCGGTTGCCCAGAGGCCTTTTTGGCCTGAGGGTAGTACCTTCATATCGAATCGTCCTGAGAAAACTCTTGATAAGTGGACGATCATACGTCTTTTTTCGGATTTTGAAAGTTTTTCGGGCTCCTCGCCTTCGCTCTGCGGAGGAATAGATTTTTCCATTAATATTTCATTCATGCTACTTAACATTTTAGCGCGAATTTAAAATAAAAGTTTGGTTGACTTATGAAAAATATAAAAATGTTTAGTTGTCCGATTCGTTTATTTTTGAATAAGATTTATTTGGATTCAAGAAAAGGTATGCTTGATGATTGTTATTGGGCTTTTGTTCTCAAAGTTTTTTAACACAATCTTAAAATACGTCTATTTAAAATAAGAGCCTGTTTGGATTTACCAATTTTACATAAAGAAAATGTAATTTGGTATCATTTAATATAAATTAGATAACTCATGAAGTACTTTCTTGCGGTTTTGATCTTTATTTTATTTCTAAATAGTAATGCACTTGCGGTCAGTGATCCCAGGCTTTTTCCTAATAACAAATTCGGAATTAATAGCCTTTCACCGGAAGCAGATATAAAAGAAGTAGCAGATTTAGTAAACACCAATGGAGACTGGGGGTGGGTAGTGTTAGTTATTCGAAAAAATGAACGTGATTTGGCAAGATGGCAGGCAGTTTTTGATTTACTTTTAGAAAATCACCTTATACCAATAGTTAGAATTGCAACACAGGCCGATTCAGAAGGAAACTGGCAAAGGCCAACAGATGCGGACGCTAGTGATTGGGCGAATTTTTTGTCAGAACTTGGTTGGCCGACCAAAAATCATTATGTGCAAATATACAACGAAGTAAACCATAACACAGAATGGGGCGGAAATGTTGATGCCGCAGATTATGCGATGGAGCTTAATAAAACAATCGATAACTTTAAAGTAAAAAGTGCCAACTTCTTTGTTTTAAATGCCCCACTGGATCTTGCTGCTAATAGTTCAAAAACCTCAGTTGAAGCTGGGACATTTTTTGAAATAATGGAAAAGGCAGTACCGGGTATTTTTAATAAATTAGACGGATGGGCGTCTCATTCTTATCCAAATCCTGATTTTTCAGCTTCACCTTTAAAATCTGGTAGAACCGGCATAGATGGATATAAATGGGAACTAGCACAGAAAAATAACTATTCCCAAAAACAATTGTCTGTTTTTATAACTGAAACCGGTTGGCGCAGTTCAAATTCTAAAGTTGGTGGGTTATCAGGAATGGATATTTCAAACAATTATAAAATAGCCTTTGAAAAAGTATGGAACGATAATCAGATCGTCGTAGTTGCTCCATTTGTTTTTAATTATCCGGACGAGTTGCTTAGAGCATTTTCTTTTAAAGAAAAGGATAGCTGTTCAGAGTCTTGTCAAGTAATACGAGATTTAATAAAAGTCAAAGGTGAGCCTGAAAGAGAAAATAAAGGGAAAATAATTGCCGTAAAACGTCCTTTAAGAGTAATTAATAATACAACCAGTAAAATAGATGTGGAGATTAAAAATATCGGAAATTATGTTTGGAATACCAAAAATGATTTGAAAATTAATATTGTTGAGTTAGGTTTGGTAATTGATAAAGTTACTTGGAACAGTGAAAAGATTTACCCTGGTCACATAGTCAAGGCGACTATCTCTTTAAAGGTGGCAAAGGAAGGAATTTTACCTTTTTTTATTAGAATTACAAGCGAAGATAAGATCATAGATCAAACAGAATCATATTTTCGAAGCGAATCTTATTTTACGTTTATGCTAAATACTCTTGAACCAGTTTTTACACCAGAAAACAGTTAATTTTGAGGTTTGCTGACGTCTTTTTTAAAGTTCTTGGATTTGTATTTCTAGATTAGCAATGGAGCCGGGTGTTAATGTTCAATTATTTCCAATTTTACATTTTCTTTTTGTGCGCTTAGGTTAACAATTCCGCCAACAGGAAAAGTAATTTTTGGGTCGGTGTGGCCAAAATCAACATTGATAATAACCGGTAAATTGTCGAGTTCTTTTTTGTTTTTGATAATTTTAATTAATGTTTCGTTGGATATTTGACTTGCTTTTTGAAACCTACCAATCACAATCCCTTTGACATCTTTAAAAGAAGGCAGATGTATGAGAGATTGCAAGTCGCGATCGAATAAGTAAGGTGTTGCTGTCTCGTCGTCTTCAAGAAAAAGAACTGAATTTTCTAAACTTGGAAAATATTCGGTTCCTTGTAATAAATTTAGGGTGCAAAGATTAGCGCCGATAATAGTTCCGGAAGCTTTGCCTTTATTAATAACCAGAAAGCCGTTATTTGTAATCAGGTTTCTTTCTTTTTGATTCTCGTACCAAAGGTCATCACTCCACTTTTTGCTCGGTTCGATTTTAAACGGAGCATCTGAAAACAAACATTTTTTAAAATAATCCAGGGTGTAGTCAAAATAAAGCTCTTGACCAAAGTTTGAATAGTGCGGCCCAGAATAAGAAACTACCCCAGTTTTGGTTAATATTGCGTTATTAAGAACAGTAATATCCGAATAACCACAAAGAATTTTGGGGTTGTTTTTTATTAAATTCCAATCGAGATATTTAAGAAGTTGGTTGCTATTAAAACCGCCAATTACAGTTATTATTGCTTTAACATTTTTATCGGTAAAGGCATCATGAAAATCCTCAAGGCGGGACTTTATACTAGATGAAGCAAAATCGTCTTTTTCTTCCACATGTTTTCCAAAACTTAATTTTAGGTCTAAATCGGCAAATCTTTTGCTTGCAATTTGTCTAACATCTTGGGAAATAATGGCCAATGAACGCGCGGGGGTAATAATCCTAACTTCGTCACCGGTTTTTAATTTTTCCGGATATATTTTATTTATTTTCATAGAATTTATTTTACCAGCTCATAAACTACCCGATGTCTTTTTAGAGCGATACCTTCCTTTGTTTTGAATTTTATTACATATTCTTCGAAATATTTTCTGTCTTCGTCAGTTTCGTAATCTTCAAAGATGGGAACACCCTCTAGGAAATTATCGAATTCCTGACTAGATTGGTAATATTCAGTGTAGTAATAATCCTTAGCCATTTTAACTGTAAACCTCAATTTTTTAAATTCTTTTTTATCTTTTTGAAGACGTGGATTATTCCATTGACCAAAATTTTGCCCTCTGCCGAAAATCTTTTTTAACTCCATAGTATCTCTTTCGCCAATACCGATTTCTAAATAATTACCGCCTTTTTTTAAAATTCTATAATATTCAGTGTAAAAGCTGGGGCCGCGGCGGTTATAAATAATATCAAAAGATTTATCTTTAAAAGTTGTTTTTTTAGCATTTTGCAGGAGAAACCGAGTATTTACTGAGTTTTGTTCCTTTTGTTTTGTATTGGCGATTACCAAAAGTTCTACTGAATTATCAATACCTGTAATCTTCTTAAAAGAGTCAGCTATTCCGAGGGTAAACTTTCCATCGCCACAGCCTATGTCCAAAACAACTTTGCTTTTACCTCCCAAGGCAAGAAGTTTGTCTTTGAAAACCTTCTCTGGATCCTGACTCTCGTACTTTGAAACGTACTTTGGATTGTTGGATCCATAAGCGTAACCGCCAAATTTTTTAGCTACTTTGTCATAAAAATTTGTCATTTAAGGATGATTATACGCTCTTTATGATCTAGGTTATTGTGTTTCCAAGTATTTTATTTTGGTTCTGATGGTTGTTTCTTTTTTAAAACTTTGATAATTGCCCAAGCGATGGCAAAGTAATCGGATTCGTTACCTAATAAGTGGTGAATTGCTCCGAGATTTTTGTCGACGATATATGGGGAAATTGTCAACTTATCTGCAACTTCTTTTTTTGTTAAGCCAAGAGCGCGAAAAGTTAATATTTGTGTTTCCTGATTTGTGAGCTTTCTCTTTAAACGATCAGGGAAGGGTATGGGGTCAATCCAGCCGTTTAGAGCAGCAAATGTGACAGCTTTGGCCTCGTGATCTGTTCCCACTTTTTCATACATCTTGTCTCTTATCATTTGACCTGTATGTAGAACTGTATCTTTCTGAAGACCAAGATGAATTGCAGTCTCAGCTGGTTTTTGAAAACCATGAGCCCAGGCTTCTATAAGTTTTTTTTGGGCACCGGTAAATAAATCTTTTGACGTATGAAGTCTGTACCCATCAAATTCTCTTTCCATAAGCGACACGATTTAACACTTATAAAAAATAAAGTCAACAAGGTTTAGGGGATAAACGATTATTCCTTTTATGATTCCATCTTTGGTAATAAATTAAGTTGATGGGGGTGTTTTGTGCTTGCTTGGATGTTTCTATTTTCATCTAAATCGAGGTGCCCTCTTGCTATTAATGCCCATATCGACCCTAGGATATCGGATTCTTTAAAACCTATTCCCTCTAAATCTGCGATCAACTCGTTTGGATTTTTGAGTGTTGCGGCTTTGTCAATTAAAGCTTGTTCGATAGGATTAAATTGTAGTTTTCTTTCAACCATTTTTTCTTTTGGAAATAAGTTTTTGCCAAACAACCAATAGGGGGGCTGCATTGAAGATTGATGAATAGGTTCCCGAAATAATGCCGACTAAAAGAGCCAAAACGAAAGTCTTGATTGACTGGCCGCCAAATAGAAACAGTGCAAATAATACAAATACTGCGGTGAGTGAAGTGTTGAGCGACCTGCCGATTGTCTGAAGAAGAGAGTGGTTGACTACTTCTTCGAATGAAAATTCGCTGTGACGGATTAGATTTTCGCGAATTCTGTCGAAAACGACGATAGTGTCGTGGACAGAAAATCCGATGACCGTTAGGAGTGCGGTGATAAAGAGGGAATCTATTTCGATATTTAAAAAGTGGCCAAGAATGGCAAAGATGCCAACGACAACTATAACATCGTGAACCAGTGCAAAGACGGTACAAAAACCAAATGCTAACGAGGAGGCAGGTTTGGGAATCTTGCGAAATGACCAGGTAATAAAAAGCACAATTGCGAGTATGGAAACTCCAACTGCAAGATATGCTTTTTGGGTCAACTCTCGCGAAATGGTCGGGCCGACTGTTTCCAAACGGACGTCCTCGATTGTACCGAATTTTTCACTTAGTTTTTGCTTGAATTCTTTGATTTTGACCTCGTCTGTTTCTTTAATTCTTATAAGCACGGAGTTCGTGCTTGCAGGCGATGATTGAGAAACTTCGGTTGGGATGGTGCTTAGAAAATCCTTTACCTCCTGGGCATTTAATTGCTTTTGTGTATCTTGGGATTTTATTTCCCAAAGCGTACCTCCAGCAAAATCGATACCAACCTTAAGACCCCAGCTATAAAAAGCGATGATGCCAGGAATGATAATGAGCATGGAAAGCGCGAAAAAGTAGTTGCGGTATTTTATTAGGTTCATATTTTACCTACCCAAAATGTTTTTAATAAATTACGAGTAACTGTAATTGCTGAGAACATGGAAATAAGAATACCGATTGCCAATGTCACTGCAAAACCTTTAATGGGACCAGTGCCAAATTCAAAAAGAATTACAGTGGTGATAAGCGACGAAATATTGGAATCGCGGATAGAAGACCAGGCTCTGTCAAAACCGGCAAAAAGAGCCTCGTGTTTGGGTTTACCCCATTTTATTTCCTCTTTAATCCTTTCAAATATCAAAATGTTGGCATCGACTGCCATACCGATGGAAAGCACAAAACCGGCGATTCCGGCAAGAGTTAGGGTGACGCCCAAAAACTTAAAAGCAGAGAAAACCAGAAGGGAGTAAAGGGCAAGGGCTGAGACTGCAAAGAGACCAAGAATACGGTAATACACGAGCATGAATAATGCTACGGATGTAAGACCGATAATGGTAGCAATGATACTTTTTTCGATTGCATCTCGACCGATTGTCGGCCCGATTCTGGTTTGGCTTTCGATTTTGAGGGGTACTGGAAGTGCCCCAGTATTTAATTGTATTGCCAAATCGCGGGCGGAGGCAGAGTCAAAATTACCACTTATCTGCGCCTTGCCGTCGGAAATCGCCGAACGAATGGTCGGGGGCGGCCAAGATATCGGCTTGTCGTCCAAAAACATGGCCATCGGCTGGTTGAGGTGGTCTGTAGTAATTTTCTCAAGTTTTTTGGTACCGTCACTTTTAAATTCCAAGTCGACTGTATAGCCGGGTGTTTGGGGGTCGTTGCTTGGATTGGCGGTGGCACGATTTAGATCTTTACCGGTTAAACCGGAGCTTACATAATTTGCAGGATTTGCTGATGCTGTTGAATCCAAAAGACTTTGGTCTTTGATGATTTTAAACTCCAGGTATGCGGCTTTTTTGACAAGTTCAATTGCGTGATCCACATCTGAGATACCGGGTATTTCGACAATAAGTCTGTTTTGGCCGCCGGTTTTTGCGGTTTGGACGGTTGCTTCGGCAACACCCAAGGTATTGATGCGCTGTTCAACTTTGTTTTTTACCGATTCCAAGGCAGACGCTTGATCACCAGTGTCAATTCCGGTCATATCCGCAGACATGGTAAGTTGGACACCACCCGCAAGATCGAGGCCTAATTTTGGCTCCAGATCGTTTTTGTAAATTTTGGTGTTTATTTTTATATGGGAAAATTCCCTACCTAAAAAGTTTGTCTTAGGAACGTTTATTAAAATTGCCAAAAGGGTTAGTAAAAAAATAAAAATTATAACTACTCTTGGCTTTTTCATTTGGACAGATTAAAGCTTTACCATTTCCTCTTCGTCACCTACGAGCATAACCCGCGGTTTTGAAAGGACACCTAAAACAAATGGGTCACGTCTGGCTTTTCTAAAGTTAAACTCTTCGTCGGTCATTGGAGTGAAGTTGATTTCGCGGTTTCTTCTGGCCTCTTCTTCTTTGATGATGCTGGAAAGTTCCGGGAGTACAATTGTGCCGACAACAAAAAGATCGACCTCATTTTGGGTGTAAGGTTTGCCTTTAACAAATGAGCCGGAAAGCATGGCGTAAGTAATTTTGCCGAGTTTTGCCTTATTTTTAATTATAGCTCCTCCAACACCGATACTTTTATTTACCATGGAAAGAAATTCCGTAAGAAAAACGTAATCTTTTTTTACCAAATAATATCTGCGGTTTGCACGCCATTCACTTACCAAAAATCCTGTTTTTTCTAGTCTGGCGAGTTCCCGACGAACTGCATTTATTTCTTCATCGACGCGTCTGACGATGTCTCTGACATGGTAATTTTGGCCGGGGTTACCCAGAAAGAGCTCAAAAACCTTTACCCGTACTTTAGAAATTAGCAAATCAACTAACATGTTTTTTTATTTTATTTGGCAGATTTGTTTGCAGACTGAAGGACAGGTATATTGCTTTGGGTAATAAGTTAATATTTTACATTATTACCCACCGGAATTATCTGAATCCAAACTTGCCCCCTGTTTAGTGACACCTCTTTGCCTTGGGCATCTGTAAATTTTGACCTTGCGGTTCGAGAGGCCTTATTCCATTTGCCGACTATGACTTTGCCGTCCTGGAAAATCAAAGCCTTACCGCTGCCGATTGTACCATAAAGAAGATGGCCGTCCGGATAACCGTCGTTGGCGTTTCTTTCTGTTTCCAACTGAATGATAACGTTTTTAGGAGAAAGGTTTTCGCTGGTTATCGGATCCGTTTGGACCGCTTCGTTTTGAGACCGATTGTATACATTCTTTTCTTTATCATACTGCCAGGTAACTTTGTAATTGCCATCCTCCTCCCAGAACGGAACAATTATTGGTTTTTGATCACCGCGTTCGTTTAGAGACGCTTCATCTTTAAATTTCCACTCGACAAAATTTTTATCCCAACGGATACCCTTTTCGCCTTCAGGCCCAAAATCCCTTTTTTCGGCTGCTTCCCAAAGTTTCTTAGTAGTGGAATGAACATTGTGGGGAGCCAATTTGTCTGTACCGCGCCAATAAGTTGGAAATCCGAGTCCAAATTGGTCCATGTCTTTGATGTTATAATCGCGGATTTGACCCAGGGCATTGGCCGGACCAGGTGTATTTGCACCTCCAACATGGGCGTAGGCTGCATCATATTCGGAGAGCCAGTCAATAAAATAGGTCCTGGCACTTCTGATAGGTGCAATATCACCGGCATCTTGGCAAAGGAAAATGGAAAGAAATCTGGTGATACCCCCTTCGGCAACAGCTTCATAAACGGCATCTGCTCGGGAAAGACCAAGGATGGGTCTGGCGTCTAGGTGATTTTCGATCATGACAGCGAGCGGCCTTCTTTTTTGCCATTGTTCCTGCCTGGCTTTTGTATACATAGTGCCATTTATGGGACAGGCTTTGTCTTTGGTGCCATCTGAGTTATTAGTTGATGTGATATCTGTTAAATTTCCAAAAGGTGTTGAAATACTAATGGGATTTTTTAGAAATATATTAAAGGCGAAATACGAAGCCCCCGTTGAAACAGAATACAGAATTATAATTCCGAGTAACACCTGTATATTTTTATTTAGACCTGGCATTTTAATTAGTACTATTCTCTTTTATTTTACCTTGTTTGACAGCTTTTTCCACCACTTCTTTTTCTTCCTTAGTAAAAGCATGTGCGCTATGTCTGCCGGTTATAACACTTTTGGCATAAATTCTAGTACCGCTTCTGGAATGAAGAGATGAAATCACAACGCCATTATCTACCTCGTCCAAAAGAGCCAGAGAAAAACTTTGGTCTCCGCCGGCATCTTCAAAAGGGTTAAACCTCATAAGTGCCGATTTTTGGAAATGACTTAGGGCTCGCTTCTGCGTTTCTTGAAGTGACTGGTGAATTTGGCTTATGCGCTTTTCTTCCTGAGCCTGTTTTTCGATAATGTTTTCCAGCACTTTTTGTAGGTTTATGTTTTCGGCGCCTCTTGTTAGTTTCTTGTAATGAGAAACTGTCTTTAAAAGGTAAGAACTTAAAAGTGCAAACCAAATTATTATTGCCACAAGCAAGAAATTTGTAAAGTTTAACTGCTCTGACAACATATTTGGATAAATTTAGTACTCCCTTCTTTTATCATGTAAATTGTAAAATTGTCAACGACTTGAAAATATGTGATATTATGTTAACCAAACAGGAAAATAATATGCCGTTTAAAACTAAAAAGAAAAAGGTCTCTGCAGTCGGCAGGCATGTAATAAACTATAGTGAAAATGCTGTTGTTTCCTATTCTTCAGGCAAACAAAGTTTTATTCATACTAAGGGAAATTCTAATGAATTAAACGTAAAAAATTCACGAACAATCGAGGTAGATTATGGTTTCGTGAAAAATGAACTTACCAGAATTTCTCTTCTTGCGGCAATGATTATAGGGCTACAAATAGCCTTGAAGCTTTCACATTTGTCATTTTTAGGCTAAACCTATAAAAATCTTAACTTCCCAACACATACTCAGGCACGCTTGACATTGCTTTCGAGGCTATGCTATGTTTGAAGCTAGCTGAAGCTAATTAGCCTCAAATGTATTTGACTAATGCTTCGCAAATATTACTGTCTAAAGGAGGTGATTTGAATGGCTGAAATGTATTGTGTAAAGTGTCGACAAAAGAGAGAAGATCCTAATGCA
>CAYHKI010000004.1:0-20163 GCA_964357165.1 uncultured Gammaproteobacteria bacterium
AAAAATTACTAATAATGAAATTAATTCTTTAGGCATAAATGAGCGTATTGGTAGCGGTATTTCTTATTTTGCCGGATCGATTCCCAATAGGATATCTAATATAACTCTTGGATCTAAACTCATTTCTGGAGCCATTATTGCACCGGGAGAAATATTTTCATTTACTAATCTTGTTGGCCCAGTTTCCGCTGAGCAAGGTTTTAAAAAGGCTTATGTTATTAATAAAGGGAAAACTGTACTGGATGACGGTGGTGGCATTTGCCAAGTATCTACAACTGTGTTTAGGGCGGCATTAAATTCGGGTTTGCCAATTTTAAAAAGAACTGCACATGCTTACCGAGTAGGATACTACGAACAAAATGGTTTTAAACCTGGACTTGATGCAACTATATTTTCTCCATCTGTTGATTTTCAATTTAAAAATGATACTGCCAAACATATATTGATTCAGGCGGTTGTGGATGTTGGACATTCTAAATTACAAATTGATATTTTTGGTACTGGTGATGGACGACGTGTGGAGCTTGGTAATGTTTTAGTTTCAAATATAATTTCTGCGCCCGAACCCCTTTATCAGGATGATTTGACTATTCCTAATGGTACCGTTAAGCAAGTTGAACATGCTGCCAATGGAGCCACAACAATTTTTTCCAGAAAAGTGTATAAGGGTGATTTGTTAATAATCGATGAAAGTTTTAAATCTGTTTTCAGGCCATGGCAAGCTGTATTTTTAGTTGGCAAAGGGTAAATGTGGCCCTCCTCTGATATAATTTAATGGACTTATAGATCATGAAAAAGGACTTAGCAATTATTGGTGGATTGTTGCTGCTGGTTGTGGCAATTTTAATTTTTGGCGGAGGTTTAAGTTCAATGGGATTTATTTCTAATAAATCTGGTGAGGCGACTTTATCTGCATCAACGGGTGCTAATATAAAAAATGGTGTAGATATTATTGTAAAAAGTTTAAATATAAAAGCTACAGTTGTTTCAACCGCAGATCAGAGAAGTAAAGGGCTTTCAAAAATTGAATCGCTACCTGTTGATGAAGGTATGCTTTTTGTTTTTGGCCAAAAAGGTAGATATCAATTCTGGATGAAGGATATGAAATTTCCAATCGATATTATTTGGATCGACGAAAATAAAAAAATTGTCAATATTACTGCTAATGCATTACCACAACCCGGAAAACCGGATAAAGATTTAACAATTTATGATTCTAGTTTTGACGCGAAATATATACTTGAGATTAATGCAGGACTTTCTAAGGCTAATAACTTGCAGGTGGGTGATGTTGTTGACTTCAATTTATAGGACTTTTCGGTAGTTACAACTATGATGCTCTTTCCCAGAGGGTGTTCTTTTGTGCCTTTCTTAGCCAAGGAATTTTTATATGATCTTCTTCAAAAAGATCATCAGTAACAACTGGAGTATACCCAAGAAGAGCTTTGTCGTTTTTGTCATCACAAACATCATCAAAAAATTTCATAACCGTTTTTATATCAGTTACGTTTGGAGTTTCTATACCTTCAGTAAAAACGAAGATTCTAGGTGATTTCATTTCATCTTTACCTGTTTCAATAGTCATAACTTTTATAACTGATTGTAAATTTGAAACTTTGCCAATAAATGCTTGCGCCAGTTTTCGTCGTTCCTCATCCGGAAACACAATTTGCCAAACATCTGGATTTTTATTTGCAACCTCAACCATCATTTGGAAGTTTAAATCACAAGATTGTTTAAGTCAAATTGTGCTAATTTTGGCTGGTTTTTGATGGCATTAAAGTTTATAATTCATTCCATGTTAATTTTGGGAATTGAGTCGACATGTGACGAAACAGGTGTGGCTGTTGTTGAAGACGGTGTGAAAGTAATGACTAATTTCATCGCGTCATCTGTTGCCAAGCTTGCTAAATATGGTGGAGTTGTTCCTGAGGTGGTTGCTAGAGATCAGGTAAGATTTATTATTCCATTGATTGATGAATCTCTGATTGGTATTGGTATAGAGGCAATTAATGCAATTGCAGTTTCATATGGGCCTGGGCTTATTGGGTCTTTGTTGGTTGGTGTGGAAACTGCAAAGACTTTGGCTACTGTTTGGGACAAACCGCTGATACCAGTCAATCATTTGAAGGGCCACATATACGCAAATTGGTTGGCAGTTGATAATTCACCCATTCGACAAGCTCAGGGCAAGCAGTTTAAAGAAAAAAAATCTCAAAAATCTATTGCTAAACAAGTTCCAACATTTCCATTGGTTGCTTTAGTTGTTTCGGGTGGGCACACAGATTTGGTTTTGATGAAAGGTCATGGAGACTTTAAATTACTTGGTTCGACTCTTGATGATGCTGCTGGTGAAGCATTTGATAAGGTGGCGAGAATTCTGGGACTTGGATATCCTGGTGGACCGGAGATCGATAAGATGGCAAAACAGTTCACAGTTAACAGTTCATCCTTCCTTCGTCAAGACAAGCAGTTGTCAGTTAAATTTCCAAGGCCGATGATAAATTCACAGAACTTTAATTTTTCTTTTTCTGGAATAAAAACATCGGTTGCGAATCTAGTTAATAAGCAAAGCTTGCGTTCCTCGTCCTTCGATAAACTCAGGACTGAGGGTCTTAGTTCATCGTTCATGGTTCATAGTAGAGAACAAATTGCATTTGAATTTCAAGAAGCTGTATGCGATGTGTTGGTAAGTAAAACTTTAAGCGCGGCGAAAAAATTCGAAGCAAGATCTATTGTTGTTGGTGGGGGTGTTGCGGCAAATAGTAGATTGAGAGAACAGTTGACATTGCAATCGAGAATTCTTGATGTTGACATATTTTTTCCGCCGAAAAATTTGTCTGTCGACAATGGTGCCATGATTGCCGCTGCTGCTTTTTTTAATCAAACTTTTATCGATCCAATTAAAATATCAGCCAATCCAAATCTACATTTTTAATTTAACAAATTATTTATTTATGGCATAATACTTTTTGATAGTTTATGGTTATCAACATGACTCAGATTTTAGCAAAATTCTTTGCACGTGATTGGTCAACACGTGAAACCTTGAATTAAAAACACAAGAAAATTTTGTAACCATAAGCTTTATACATGAGACAAAAAACTATAATCACAAAACAATATTTTGAAAGCCCCGCAAGAGACGGGGCAAATCAAAAAGATGTTTACGAATTTTGGAATAAAGAAAAATTTTTTTCTTTTAACCCAAATACAAATAAAAAAGTTTATTCACTTTTGATGCCGCCACCAAATTTAACTGGTGAGTTGCATCTTGGACATGCGCTTCAACATTCTATTATGGATGCTGTTGCAAGATTCAAAAGATTGCAAGGTTTTGAAGTTTTACTTCTACCCGGTGTAGATCATGCCGGTATTCAATTTGAAGGAACGCTAGACAAAAAGCTTTCCAAGGAAGGCAAGACAAAAAAAAGTTTGGGGAGGCAAAAGTGGATAGAGGAAGCATGGAAATTTAAGGAAGAGGTATATAAATCATTCCATGAAACCTGGACACTGTTTGGTATTTCTGCCGATTGGAAGAGGGAAGTTTTTACATTAGATGAAGGCCCAAGAAAGGCTGTATATAGTGAATTTAAAACTTTTTGGGACAAGGGATTAATTTATAAAGGACCATATATTGTCCAGTGGTGTACTAAATGTAACACGGCAATAGAAGATGTAGAAATGGAGTATCAAGAAAAGAAGGAGAGGCTTTATTTTGTGAAATACATGGTCGAGGGAACTGATAATGAGTATATAGAAGTTGCAACAACAAGACCGGAAACAATTTTTGCTGACAGCGCTATTGCTACTTATAAAAATCATAAAACTTTTAAAAAGTTAGTTGGGAAAAAAGTCACAAATCCTTTAACGGGCAAATTAATTCCTGTAATAGAAGATGAGCGTGTTGAAAAAGATTTTGGAACAGGGGCACTTAAAATAACTCCAGCTCACGATATTTTAGACTATGAAATTGGACGCGATAATCATTTGAATATTCTTCATGCCATTGATAAAAATGGAAGACTTACAGGAATTGCCGGTGACTTTTCAGGACTTAAAATAAGTGAAGCAAAAGAAAAAGTTGTTGATAAGTTAAAAGAAATTGGGGCTTTGGTTAGGGTTGAAGAATATGTGCATTCTGTTGCTGTTTGTGAGAGATGCAAAAGCGTAGTTGAGCCGCTTATATCTGAAGAGTGGTTTTTAAGAGTTGAGGAGATGGCCAAGGAAGCAGTTAGTGTAATTAATGCAAACAAAATTAAATTTTTGCCGCCCAATTATAAAAAGATTTTGTTCGATTGGCTTATAGATATCCACGATTGGTGTATTTCCAGATCTCTTTGGTGGGGACACAGGATTCCTGTTTGGTACAAAGAAAGCAACAAGCAACAAGTAATAAGTACTAAGATAGGAAATGTTGAAATGAAAGTTTCGCTTGAGAGTCCAGGTAAAGGCTGGGTACAAGACGAACAGGTTTTGGATACCTGGTTTTCTTCCGGACTTTGGCCCTTCGTCGCCTTAGGGGCTCCTCAGGGTAAACCCTCCGCTATATTAGGTGCTCCTCACTTCGAAAAACTTCAGGGTGAACAGGATAAACCGATATCGGGTATTTCTTTGCCGGTGAATGATGAGATGTTTCAAAAAGCCTTCCCTTGGAATTTTGAAATATCAGCGCCGGAAATTAAATACCTGTGGATTGCCAGAATGATAATGTTGTCTGTTTATTTTACCGGCGAAGTCCCGTTTAAAACGATGTTCTTCCACGGAATGCTAAGAGATTTAGAAGGTCGTAAATTCTCTAAATCTTTGGGGAATGGGATCGAGCCTGGGTATTTGGTTGATAAGTGGGGTGTAGATGCTGCGAGAATGGTTTTATACACTTATTCGATTCCGGGTAGGGACGGACGCGTTAACAAAGCAATTTTGGATGAGCGTGGCAAAAATTTTAGAAACTTCGGGACGAAGCTTAGAAACGTTGCGCGGTTTATTTTGGAATTGAAGCCTGATGATGATAATAGTAGTCATTCTCGATCTGATCGAGAAGAACGTCATTTCCGCGAAAGCGGAAATCCAGATCCTCGCTTTCGAGAGGATGACAAGACAAAAATTAACGACAAATGGGTACTGGAGGAGTTAGATAAAACTATAAAAAAAGTTACTAAGAATTTGGACAATTTAGAACTTCATTTGGCAGTAGATGAGTTGTACGAATTTGTATGGCACCAGTTTGCCGATAAATATATTGAATCGACTAAAGAAAGACGGGGAGATGCGCAGCCAACACTTGAGCGTGTACTAAAACAGGTTTTGATTTTATTGCACCCGTTTATGCCGTTTTTGACGGAGGAAGTTTATCAGATGTTTGAGGTTAAAAAAAAATCGATAATGCTAGAGACTTGGCCCTCGTCGAACGAAGCTTAATTACTAATTCCCGCACTATCACCGCAAGTATTCCCGCATATAGTGAAGGTTTTAAATGAGTAAAAGGTATCGGAGGTATTAAAAGTTATTCTGATTTTTCTTCCCGCTCATCCGATGAGCGAGGTTCGCCCTTTTGGGCGACTTTCTTTTCTTCTTCGCCTTCTTTAGCGGATTCGCCTTCGGTGGCTGCTTCGCCTTCGGCTGGAGTTTCTACAGATTCAGCAGCTGCTTCTGCCTGTTCGGCTTCGACTTCTGCTTCTAATGCTTCCATTTCTTTGGTTATTAACTCACCGATTTGGGCAACAACTAGTTCCTCGTCTGCTAGAACGTCAATTTTGGATCTGTCTACTTTTAAGTCTTTAACTTTAATTTCGTCATCAATATTCGTTAGGTTTGATATATCGACTTCGATATTTTCCGGTAAATCGCCAGGAAGGGCTTCGACTTCGACTTCGGTAACGGGTGTTAGTAAAAGTCCAATTTTCTTTTCAACAGCAGGGGACTCACCTATAATTTCTAATGGGACATTTACTGTGACTTTTTCCGAAAGGTTCACTTGGTAAAAATCAATGTGAAGAAGATCGTCCGTGAGAGGGTGGACTTGTGTGCCTCTTATCAATACCGGTTTCTTCTCTGTGCCGACACTAAGCGCGATAATTCCTGTCTCTCCTGCAGTTTCAAAAACCTTTTTAAAGTCATGGACTTTGACTTGGATATGCTCTGTTTTTACTTTATGGCCAAAAACATGCGCCGGAATAATACCCTGACGTCTTAAGGATTTAACTTTTCTACCAAGGACTGATCTTTTTTCTGCAACAAGTGGTATTTGTTCCATAGTTGGTAATACTATCAGATTAGTCTTTCGTGGTCAAACTTTACTTTTTGACTACTTTTATCAGAAATCGTCTATCTTCTGCTAAATCCGTACCTAGAGTAATATTTTGCTTAGAGTTAATTTCTGTTTTATTATTTATGGATTCAATCTTAAGGTAACCCGGTAGGTTAAATGAGAAAGTTAGAGGATCTTTTTCGGTTCCGGGTTGTTTTTGAAAATAGATTGAATAATATGGCGCTTTCTCGAGTTTGATATTTTTAGGTATTCGATATTTAAAAATCGCGGTTTTTGTTTGTTTGACAGGAACTTCTAAAAGAGTTGAAAATACCGTTAAATTAGCCTGACTGCTAACTTCAACTTTTTTCAGATCTGATTTTTGATCAAATAGAAAATCTTCAAGGCCTGAGGCTGTTGGTACATAAACCCTCAGGAAATTTACATAAGTGCCTGCTGGCCATGTGTCTGCTGGACTATTGTTTTTGTAAGTGATGGTTAATGTGGCCATAAGGTCTGCGTCTCGACCAATGGTCATTTCATAGTTAATTTTGCGCTCGATATACCTGTTGACTTTATTGGCACCAATATTGGCTTCAGAGAGAGCTATAAAGTCGCGTGTTTCTATTGTGTCATCTGTGATGTTGTAGTTAGTTGGTGGCAAGGGATTGTCCCAATTTTTTGTTTTGACGAAAGTTGAAAGTGTTGGGTCGATAAATGAAAGCAAAAGGTGTTTTTGACTTAAATTTTCTTTTATTGTTTCTACAAGCGCTAACCAGGGTATTTGAGAACTTGAGGAATAATCTGGGCTTGTTAAGCTTGAGGTAATTTTTGTGATTAAAGTTTTGGCGAGACTTGCAAAAAAATCTCTTTTTTGTGTTGAACCTGGAAAAAAACCAACCTCAGCGTAATATTCGCCTCTTTCAAACAAATTTTGGGCAGTTATTTCTTCTTTATAATCTTCCATTTTTAATGGTCCGATTTTTTCTAATAATTTTTGCATAAAAGAAAGATCAAAGGCGATAACCCCTTCGACATCTTTTCCGGTCTCTTTTTTATATAAATCAATAGCGGTTTTGGAGTTGATTTGGAAATCGGTTGTCCAATTAGAATCCCTAAGATATAGCTGCTTGACCCCCAGTTTTTGTGTGAGCTCTTTGGGAGGTGTTATTTTTTCTTTTAATTGGCCATCTATTGTGTAAATGTCGTCGACATCAACCGATATAAGTTTTCCGTTTTTAAAGTTCGCCAGTCCATAATTGCCGATAAATCCGCCGCCAGGACGCAATTCGCTGTTGTTTTCTATAAGAATTAAATAACTTATATTATCTGAAGAAGTAATCACTTTAATTAGATTGGTAAGGTCATAGGATATCTGACTGACTTCTGAAAGAAGTGTTAAATCTTCGCCAGCTTTTTGCATTTTACTTTCAAAGATGCCGGCATTTTGAGCATTTTTTGCCAGTTCACTTGCAAATGCAGCTTCAAAAATGGCTTTAGAAAATGATGCGGATGAATCTTCGGTATTTGCGGATTGGCTATTGGTATTGGTTGATAAGATACCGGCTAAATGTTGAGAGAGCACGCCAGCACCTTCTGAAAAATTTAATACTGCGGCTGAGGCATGATTAGCACTTTTTAAAGCTTGGATAACGCCTTGGATTTTTTGGGGGATAATAAAGGAAATAGGATAGGTGATAAATGAGAATTCTGCTTGTGCTGTTTTAAAATTCAGTTGGGCATTTTCGGCTTTTTTCTTTGAGAGAATAAAATCTCCTTTTGAAAGATTTGATTTAGCACTTTTGATATTTTGGGTACCCAGATATACATCAAGAGAAATTTTTGCGGAGCTGACTATGTAAAGCAATATTATTGCAATTATGATTTTTACCTTAAAACTCGAGAGTTTGCTGGTTTTTTTAAGTTTTAGATGCTTTGGTTTTTCTAATTTTTGCGATTGTTGTAATTCTATTGATTGGACCGACGATTGCTGTAGTTTATTAGTATTTGTTTGTTTATTGTCGCTGTTTATATCTGCGTTTTTATAGCTTTCAAATATTTCGGCTAGACTGTAGGGGAGTGAATGTTTGTGCGAAATACCAATATCAGGAATGTTAATTATCGCCTCTCTAAATGATTTTGCGCTATTTTCTGTACCTGAAAAAAAGATGCCAGGGTCTTTTTGCAATATTGATTTTGCGGCGTTCTGGATTTCATATGAAGCTGAAAGTGAGGTTAGGGGAGAGCCGGAAATTATATAGAGAATTTTTTTGGAATCTTTTAAATTGGAAAATTTCAGAATTGCGTTTTTGGCGTCATCGACATAAATTGGATAGATCATTTCGAGACCTTCTTTTTCTAATATTATTTTGTTTTGGCCAGTAGCTTGATTGATTAAATTAGTAAGCTTGTTTTGTAAATAGTAACTATTTAAATCCCGGTTGGGTCCAAACAACATTCCCGGTCCATATATATCTCCGACTAAGAATATTTTTAATATTTTTTGAGAGTTTTTGTTTGCTGCGCTGTTTTCTATAAAATCAGTTGAAGAAGTTATCGGTAGACAAATGATAACATCGGATTTGTTTTGCTTGGCGAGTGAGATCATATTTTTTGTGGTTGTGGATAGATTTAGCGAATTTTCAATCTTTTCTGAGGATAGGTGAATGACAAGGTCAAAATCAGAAAGATGAGACGGTAGGGGTTGTGATAGGTCGATATCTATAAAGGTGAATCTGGAATTTTGGAGAATTTCTTCTTTGGGGTAGTTTTTACCACAACCATAAACCAAGGTGTTTGTGGCAATCAATTGTGAAATAAGAGCCTGGCCAAGTAAAGAGCCTGCGTCAGTGACTAGGACAGTTTGTGTTTTGTTGTGGGCAGTTTGATCCATATCTAAAGCTTTAAGTAGCTTACAAGCGCTAGGATAGCGGCAGATGATATGATACCGATCGTGGCACCAAACATGGCGAGGATTTTATTATTCAGGGCAAAATGGATTGTGGTTGGAGTTGGACCAATTGGTATTAGTTGAATTGATTTATCCCCAAGTAACTGCTGGGTTTTTTCGTTAAACTTTAAAATGGTGGTTGATAAATCCTGTTTGCTTGTTTCGGCCGATTGGCTTGTTAGGATAATTTTTATCACCTGTGGAGCAAGTTTTTTTGCCTTAATTTGACTGTTTGTAATTTGAGCTGACAATAAAAAATCTTCGCTTTCGATAATACTTACTGCAGAATCGGTGTAATTTAAGGCTCTGTCTTGTTTGAGAAGGGGATTAGGGTTTTCATTTTTTTCGGTTTCTGAAACAAATAATGTTTGATTTTGCTTATAGCCGGATGGTAAGAAACCTGCGACGTAAAATCCAAGAACAATCCCGATTACAGTCAAAATTCCTATAAAAATGAGGTTTTTTTGAATTAATTTTAAATATTGTTTAAGTTCCATATAGTTTTTTGTCTAAGGCTATATTTACCATTTGGTCTGCCTCTTTATTCTTTTCTCTTGGTATGTACCTGTAATTTATGCTTTTAAAACTATTTTCCAGACCTCTTATTTTGACTACAAAATTTCTTAGTTCGGCGTTTTTGGTTTTAAAAACACCCGACAGTTGTGAAACAACCAAATTTGAATCCAAGTTAAAGCTTAACTGCTCCCCTTGGTAATTATTTTCAAGCCAGAGTAACGCCTCTACTACGGCGGTGTACTCAGCTACATTATTGGTTGCTATACCAATATACCCACCATCCTTTTTAACTGTTTGCCCATTTACTTTTACCACAAAACCGTACGCTGCGTGACCAGGATTATTTCTAGAACCACCATCACAAAAAACTTCTACCATGCAGGTATTTTAAGCAAACTTGGCAAGATGAGCAAGAAAGAGAGTTAGTGTTGTCTTTCTTTTGTGACGATTATGGTTAAAATTAACATGAGCGTAATTAAGGCTTCCGATACAACCGTGATTGCACTGGCTGATAGATATCCGAATCTTGGGGTAAAGATTAAATTTAGGGTTAGATTAAAAATTGCACCTGCAAGATAGATTAAACATAAATATTTTTGTTTATCGTGAATTATAAGTAGATGCCAAAGTATAGCTGAGATGAAGAAAAACGGTAAACCAAGAGCTAGAATAAATAGAGCTTTTTGTGATTCATAAAACCTTGCATCGTAAAGAACAGGTATTAAAAATGAAACCAAAAAGAGAGCCAAAATTAAGAAGAGTGAGGCAATAATTGCAAGGATTAACCATTTTTTAACCTGTTTTTTGTATTCAGATATATTTTCTGTGTAAAGTTTTGAAAGAAGAGGATAAAGGGTATTTGCAATAAATATTGGTATAGATAGTGATGCTTCAAAAAACTGATAGGCGAGCCCATAAATCCCCACTTCTACTGTTGATCTTGTGTAAGCGAGGATAAATATGTCAATTCTAAAGTAAATAAGATTAAAAATCAGGGCAAGGGCTACCGGAAAAGAATTTCTGCTGAGCTTGATAAATTTTTTAAGATTAAAAAGGGGAAGAATTTGATATTTAAGCTTATTAAAAATTAGGAAGTAGGAAGTTATAACAATTGTTATCCCCCCAAAAACATAACCGGCTGTATAAAAAAGTAGATTTGGATTATATAGTGTAAAAATTACGCTTGAGAATAAAATAACGACAGTTCCAATAGCGGCAGAAATAGCCGAAAGGTCGTACCTGAGATTTTTTTGAAAATAGGCATTAGCTGCAGTTAGAAGTGCCTGGGTGATTATCGTAAGAGAGGCTATGGCTATGGCAATTTTTACAAAAGGACTAAAACCTAAACCCAATTGCGGATTATATGGCAGAATAAGACTTATTATTATTGCCATGATTGCCAAGAAGATTGAGATAACAATTCTTAAACCGACAAGATAACGAATCAGATTTTCGTCTTTTTCTTTGTGAGATAATTTAATATAAATATTATTGAGACCAAAATCGGCAATGGTATAAAAATATCCAATAAAAACAAATATCTTAGTGAAATCTCCATAACCTGCAGGTCCCAGGGATTTAGCGATGAGAAGAGTTAT
This sequence comes from uncultured Gammaproteobacteria bacterium, assembly GCA_964357165.1. Taxonomy (GTDB): domain Bacteria; phylum Patescibacteriota; class Microgenomatia; order Curtissbacterales; family GWA2-41-24; genus CAYHKI01. The sequence continues at coordinate 11,315 of CAYHKI010000004.1, forward strand.
TATTAGGGTTGCGGAGGCAGTTATCACTTTGCCGATGATTTGATAGCCTGTGTTGAAAATTACTTTTTTGAACATAGCGATAAGTCTTTAAGATTAAAAACGCTTATTTTGCTTGCAAATAATTAATAAGTTGATTAAACACTTTTGGATAACCTGATCCTAAGTCGAGCTTAAGGGCATCTTTAGGCTTAACCCATTTAAAATTAGTTAGCTCACGCTCGTCTAGTTTCAATTCTCCACCAATTAACTTGCAATAGACATCAAAGTAAATTAGGTGTGCTGGTCGGTGAAAATCAGGTGGATTGATTAATTCGCCCCATGCAACTATATCAATGGCTTTGACTATTAGACCAGTCTCTTCCTTTGTCTCTCTGATAGCTGCATCGATAATAGTCTCTCCGGGGTCAATATGCCCGCCTGGGATTGTCCATTTTCCGTGCCATTTTGGGGACTTTGTGACTAGAATTTTGCCTTCCGTGTTTTCTATGAATGCTGAACTGACAACCTCAACACCTCTGGTGAATTTATCCATGAAATGATTTTAACAGAAAAGACTATTTACATCTAATAGTCGTGAATTTAATTAAAGCTGAGGTTTTGGGTTTTAAACTCTAAATTAACATTAAGGTCTTACTAATACTTTTCCAGGAAAATCTATTTTATTATTAGCCATAGATATTATAATTTCCGGAAACTCTTGAAGACTAATTTCTTTGGAAATTAACTTTTCGAGAGGAAATTGCAAATGGAATTTTAAATATAAATTAAAAGCTTTTAAATAATCTTCTTTGATGCAGCCATACGCACCGCTAACATTAAATTTCTTGCCATTTTGAGAAATTGGACCATCAATTAATTCTTCTCTTCTGACTTTATCTATATTAATATTCTGCAACATATCGTTCTGCCTAGTACCTCCATATAAGTGTAATACTCCATTATCTTGAACTATTTTCGTGCTTGTCTCAAGGATATCTGGCTCAATTTTAGTTGGTACAACAATAACCACATCAAATTTATTTTCATATTCTTTGTAATTACCAAGTAGGTCTATTTCATCCTCATTAAATAAGTCTTTTTCTCTAGTAAAATCTATCCGCATTGTTCCTCTATTTAACAACTTTACTTTTGCCCCTAAATATTTTGCATATAAACCAAACATAATGCCAGAATTTCCTGCACCAATAATGCCTACGTGCCTGTCATCAAGATTATTCACATGAGTTAGCTCTAAATATTTATCAAGACTATGAACAATGCAGGCAAATGGTTCTGGTTGCCATGGTGGATTTATTGAAATTTCCTGATTTAAAGGAATTATTGCAAGTTTTAAAGTATTTTTATCTGCTGTTATAAAAAAATACTCAGCAAAACCTGTTGTCCTATTTGGAGTTATATTTGGATTAAATGTTACTTGTACACCAGCTATAAATCCTGTTTGATCACCAGCATAAAGAATTTCACCAACAAATTCGTGACCAAATAATGGACCCCTATCCATTGGAATATCTCTTGAACCAATGACTTCTTTTACGTCTGCACGACAAATTCCCATATAAAAAGGTTTTATAACCAACGTATTTTTATCCAATTTTTGGGGAAACTGAACTTGTTTAATTGTCACTTTTCCTGTAGATAATTTTGCGGATTTATATTCGGAAGGAAAGTTATTCACTAAACTATTATAGTACGTTAGAATCCGAGTAGGAATAAATTGCTAGCTTGCAGTGTGTGTTCGAACTTTTTATCTTAAACTTGCCGACATTATAAACTTTTTGACATTTGGTATAATGCTAATATATGTCTGATTCAGGAAGTCGGTCTTTTGAAACTGCACATCGTTCACAACCTCAAGAAGAACCCCGAAGTAAACGCAGTGATGAACCTGAAAGTCATCAACAAATTGATTTTGTAGCGCTTAACGCCCAGGTTGCTGAAAAAGCTAGGCAGACAAGAGAACAAATAGTGGGTACTGCGCAAGCCAAGGAAGAGCAGTTAAAGCCCGTGCAGGAATTTTTTGCAGAGGCTACATCCCTAAGTCTTGCCGAATTAAATTCTCAAAAACCGGAAGATGTCCAGAAGGTAACTGCGATGATACAGAGTGGGAAGCTTAGTCCTTTTGAAGGTTTTTTATTTTCTGAACTATTACACGAAATGAGCTATGAAGATGTAATCAAAAAGATTGATCAAAATCGTCTGGCTGAAGTTCCACGAAAGTCGGAAGACATATTGGACTATCCCAGCGAATTTTTTGCCGATGAAGATGGTTTGGTTCAAGGAGTTGCTGAAAGGTTTGATCGACAAGGAAATAGTCACCATAAAATTATTTTACTGTTTGCAGCGCCGGAAATTGGTCCCAATGGAGAAGTGATTTTTGGTGGTAAAGTCTTGAATATAAAAGATCACCCATTTCTTGTAGGTAGAGGTGCTTTAAGCGATAAGGAAGATTCTAGAGTGCAACAAGAAGCATTGGGTTTTGCTCAAAATATAAATTGGGTAGCCGCCACGGAGAACAATCTTAAGAAACAATCGTGGAAGGTCGCAAATAACGAAGCCCTTACTCGTCGTACACCGCCGCCTTGGAAAATGTTTGTTGCCAGCGAAACCGGCCCAAAGTGGAATGAACTATCAAAAGTTGATCCAACCGCTGATTAATTGAACTGGTAGATTTTTAATAGTTTTTTCAAACCACAGTGCTTGCTTGGCAAATATTGTTCGAGTATTTTGTTAACAGTTGACTATCTATAAATGGCGTTATGCTTTTTCGATCAAGATGGTAACTAAATTTTAGCTGTAGTTTGGGCGCCGGTATTGAGAATTACTTTTTTAAACATAGTAAATAAATTGGTTTTTATACGATCTAATATTATCTGTCATTCCGGACTCGATCCGGAATCTAAAAAAGAACAAGATCCTGAATCAAGTTCAGGATGACAAAAGCTGCATACATCAACATTATTTCATATTTAACTTATCATATGTCTTTGGATTTTGGGTGAATTAGGGCTTTAGCTAAGATGGCTCTTGGTCGAGACCTGTTCTAAAGATGGTAAACTTGGCCGAAGCGCCTGGTTTTTGTCGTAACCTATCTATAAGTGTTAAATCTAAGTTCGCCTTTTCCTGGACATGTGATAAAACTACTCCGGCGGTTGGTATGTTATTTTCTATCTTAGTGACAGCGATAAAAACCCATTGATCTTTATAGATAGCATTTATTTCTGTAAATGACTCTATTCTTCTTTCCTGGAGACGTTCGTTATTCATATTAGATGCATTATATCAGTCAAGAGCTAAATTAAGCTGTGGTTTTGGTTATAGTTGTCTTTTGTGGTGAACTTAAGATATAGGCGGAAACGATGGCAAATAGAAACTGTCCTTGCTGAAGAGTCCAAAGAAAATGATCGACACTAAAATAAAGCATCAGTGCCAAAAATAGGATAAGTTTTTGGGTGCTTGCAACTTTTCTTTGGATTGCAAAGAGATAATTTGCAAGTAAAATCAAGCCAAATATTCCGTTTTCTACAAGCACGAGTAAAAATATATTGTGAACAGGTTGCAAGAGTCGTACTTCGGAAATGGATATTAGGTTGAGCTTGGCAAGTTCTGCAATAAAGTTACCCGCACCGATACCAAAGAGCGGGTTTATCAGCGCTATTTTATAGGCCGCCTGAGTTAGAATTAGTCTTTCGGCAATGGATGTGATATGCGAATAACTTATGAAATTTATATAAAACACTACAACCAAAATAATAAGGACGGTGGCGATGATGATGTTTTTTATATTTTTAGAATAAATAAGGGGAATTAATATTAATATAAATAACGCAGTTTTTGAATAAATTAAAAGACAAGCGACTAGAGAGAGGCCGACTGCTATTTTTTGATAAGATAATCTTTTTAATTTTGCGATTTCCTGATTATTTTTAAATAAATCGGCTGAGATTATGATTAGAAAAAAAACCAAACAGGCGCCAAGTACGTTTGGGTGGGGAAACGTGCCGTACGGACGCAAAAATTGTCTTTCCAAAATATTGGTTTGGGCAATTGACGGCGTTGTGCCGTCAAAGGATCGCTCGCCTAAAAACCAAAGACCAAGAGATTTTTGATAAAGAAACTGTAAAACGATAAGTAAGGACTGCCAAAGAAGGGTGACTGTAGCAACCATTTTAATTTTCGCCATAGTTTTTTTATCGGAAAAGTCAACGCTAGCAAAAAGGGTGAAGAGGCTGAATTCCAAAAATTTTAAAGAGGAGAAAGCTGACGTTTGGGGTGATTTTGAAGTTAGTATTGAGTTTGCAATAAAATATATATTTAGAATTAAAAGTGGAATAAGAAAATTTTTGCTTTTTGCCAACAGGGTTTGAGGTTTTTTGTAATTATCAAGAACAAATATAATCAAATATAAAATTATGGCAAAATCAGAAAGATAGATAGAGATAGCCAGATAATCGATGGGAATACCCAAAACAAATGAGGAATCTGTAAAAAAATATTTATTTAGCTGGATAGGTAGTGTTGCTACTACAAAGGGAAGTATCCGTCGGGATTTTCCCATAGATTATTAACTTTTGGGTTTTACGACTAAGTATCTTGCGAGACCTTCTCCGGTTGATATAGTAGTTATTTTTGGGTGATCTGTTAGAAACGCGTGGATGACGCGTCTTTCGGAAGGTTTAAGGTTATATAACGGTTCTTCGGTACCAGATTCTGCAACTTTTTCGGCGATAGAAGCCGCCATTTTCTCGAGCCTTGATTCTTTTTGTCTACGCCAATTGTCGATATCTATAAATACCTCGAAATCCTCTTGTGCTGTTTGGGTTTTAAGCCTGACAGTTAAAATAAACTGCAGGCTTTCAAGATTAGAACCGAATTTGCCAATAAGAAGAGGTGAATCGTCTGATGAGATGTCGACAAAATAAGTATTTTCTACTTTGGATATTTCTGCGGTTGCAGAGACGCCAAGTTTTTCGATAAGCTCTTTGACGTTTTGGGCAACAAGGTTTTCATCTAATTTTATTTTCGCCATTTTTCGGGTAAATATTTGTTTAGGGAACCTGCTCCCATGATTTTATACTGCTGAACTATACCAATAATTGTGAATGTATTCCAATAAAGCGAGAGGCCGACTGGGAATCCGTAAGAGAAAAAGGCGATCATCAGAGGCATAAGAAGCGACATTTGTGACTGCATTGAGGCCATTGTGTCCTCCATACCTTCTTTTTTAGGTTCTTTAGTGTCTTTTTTGGCGATTGCCTTGGTTTTTTGTTCGGCAACAAGCATTTTGGATTGTATGAACTGAAAAACCCCAGTCAGGATTGGAATAATTAAAATAAAAATACCAATTTTTGCCCATTCGTCGGGTTTATTGGAAAGGTTGAGTCCGAAAAAGGCAGTACTGGGAATATCGGAAAGCCTAAGAGCTGGTATATATATTCTATTATTGATGTCGGATAAAAGTTCAATACTATTTAGGTTTACAAATTTTAAAAGAACCTGATAAAGGGCAATAAATACTGGGATTTGCAGGATTAACGGCAGGCAACCGGCAAGCGGGTTGACGCCATGTTCTTTATAGAGACTGGAGACTTCCTGTTGGTGTCTAACTTTATCATGTCCGTGCTGCTCTTTAATTCTATCTAGATGGGGTTTTAATTCGGCCATTTTTTTTGTGCTTTTAAGTTGGGTTGTTGTAAGAGGCCAAAGAAGAAGTCTTATAGATATGGTTAGTAAAATTATCGAAAAACCAAGAGTTCCCGGCAAGTGAATTACCGACAGAAGAGAATAGAATAATATTAAAATATTGAGAATTGGGTTTATTAGGATTATGTCGAAATAGTTCATCATGATTATTATGCAGGATCAATTATTGGTCTTTTTGATAACGGGTTACAAGCAATAATTCTGATTATGGTTTTTGCTAAACCCTTTATGAGTCCAAGTTTTTGAACGGAATCTAATAGATATTGTGAACAAGTTGGCTGGAAACGGCAAGTGGCAACCCGGGAAGGGAAAAGTGAATGATAAATTGTAATTAATAAATTTAACAATGTGTTCATTTTAGTTTAATAAAAAGATCATTAATTTTTTCTGTGATTTCATTGTTTTTAAGATTTGCTATATTTGTTTTGACGATAATTATCATATCTGCACCGGTTTCGAGTTTGTTTTTGAGACTTTCTGAAACCATCCTTTTTATTCTGTTTCTGTCTACCGCTCTTGGTGCAATTTTTTTAGAAACTATAATTGCGGCACTTAAACTTTTTTCATCTTTTTTATTAAAAAGTAAAGTGAACCAGTGACCGGTAACTCTTTGGGTTAACTCTTTCCTTTTATTGTTTTTTAATAAAAGTCGGTTTTTGGGCGGCAACATTAAACGGTAAGCTTGGTGCGCTTTTTGTTCCTTCTTTTTGAAAGAACTTTTTGACCGTCTTTTGTTTGCATTCTTTTTCTAAAACCGTGTGTTTTTGCCCTTTTTCTTTTTTTGGGTTGGTATGTTCGTTTCGGCATGATTTGTAGCTTATAATAGCCAGACGAATTTTGCAAGTTGTGAAGCTAGATTTTGAGTTATCCACATAAATTTTTGATATGTTGACAATTGTGGAAAAGATTTGTAATTATGGGTGTTGGACTTAAATTTTAAAAACTTCATAGATTTTGATCTTCTTTAGCCTGCAAGCCTGAAAGATAGATTTTAGGATTAATAAACTCATATAGAACTTTTGTTCACAAAATAATAAATGCAAAATATATACAAAGATGGCCAGAAGGTTTGGGGCGATGTGCTTTCAACCTTAAAAACACAAGTTTCCTCGTCCAACTTTAGGACGTGGTTTTCTGGTTCGTATGTATTGGATTTTAAAAATAACGAAGAGCAGAATCTACTAATTGTTGCTGTCAGAAACAATTTTTTAAAGGAACAAATTGAAAATAGGTTTTATTCGTCTATTTCTCAAATTGTTAAAGAAAAGGGGCTGGATGGTTTAAACGTAGTTTTTGTCGTTTCCCAGAAGGAACAGAAGGTCGAAACAGAATCGTCACCTCTTTTTTCCGGTGTGGCCCAACAGTTTGTGTTGACCAAGAAGAGTTTTGATACGCTTAACACTGGTCATACTTTTGGGAATTTTGTGGTTGGAGCTACAAATAATCTAGCATATTTGGCAGCAAGCCAGGTAACTTCTAATTTGGGCACTTTATATAATCCACTCTTGGTTTATGGACAAACCGGTGTAGGAAAAACGCATCTTTTGCAGGCTATTGGCAATGAAGTATTAGCCCGAACAGTTGATGTGAAGGTTCTTTATGCGACCAGCGAGAAGTTCACTAATGATTATTTAGAGTCTTTAAGTAATAAGACCCAGTCTGCTTTTCGTCAAAAATACAGAAGCCCACATCTTTTGATCGTTGATGATATACAGTTTTTGGCGGGAAAAGAAAGCACACAGGACGAATTTTTCCACACCTTTAACGAGTTGGTTTTGTCGGGTCGCCAAGTAGTTGTTGCTTGTGATAGACACCCAAAAGAATTAGGGCAATTAAAAGAAAGGCTTGTGAGTAGGTTTTTGGGTGGAATGGTTGTTGATATTGGTTTACCTGATTTGGAAACCAAAATGTTGATAATAAAGACAAAATGTGCAGAACGGGGTATTAATCTAGATTTGCAAGTTGTTGAGTATATTGCCAGGGAGTGTAATGGTGGTGCGAGGGAGCTTGAAGGTGTGTTGACGAATGTTTTGGCTAATATAAAGTTAGCCGGAGGAAAAATGTCACCGGAAGAAATTTTAGCAGTGGTTGTAAGAAATAAAAAGGATGAGCATATTAGTGTGAGCCCAAAAGAAATAGTTTCGGCAGTCTCAAAACATTTTAATGTTAGTGTGGAGGAGTTGCGAGGATCAAGTAGAAAATCTAGTTTTGTTTTTGCCAGACAGGTTGCGATGTATCTTTTGAGGAGGGATTTAAATATTCCATTGGAACATATTGGCGACCTTCTTGGGGGGCGTGATCACTCCACTATTATTTATGGGGTTGGCAAGATGGAAAAAGAAATTAAAACTAATTCTTCACTTCGTGACCAAGTTTTAAGGGTCGAGTCCGTTTTCAACAAATAATCCTTTTTTATCAACTTTTTTGTTACACTATTCCACATTTTTGTAAAAGTTATCAACAAGTTATTAATAGTTTTTTTCAGCGTTTGTGGGCTTTGTTGTAAACATATTATAAAGCATATAACTAATACTACTGTTTAAATAAGTAAATTTTGATTATTAATTTTTTGATAACAAATGTTGATATTGTTAATGATAAATAATTGATGATGGTGATATAATCTTTGAAGCTTCCTGTCCTGCTAAAAATACCTTTTAAAAAATTATGAAATTTTCAATATCCCAGACAGACTTTTTAAAAGGATTAACCCTTTCGAATAAATCTTTACTTTCAAAAGCCAACTTACCAATTCTTTCTAATGTTTTAATATCTGCTGAAAAAAACAAGGTCGAGATAATAACTACAAATTTGGAAACAGCGACAAGGGTAAGTTTGGTTGCCGAGGTTGAAAGGGAAGGAAAAACTACTCTTTTGGGGCGAGCAATCGGAGAATTTGTGCAGCAGCTCGATGGTGGAAACAAGCTGGTTTTTGAGAAGCTGGGAGAGGAAGCGGTTATAGAAAGCGGAAGCTATAATGCAAGGTTTGCAACAATGGATGCTGCTGATTTTCCGTCAATCCCAAAAGTGGGATCCGGGTTTGGGGTAAAAATAGGTAGCCATGATTTTTCTGAGGGAATTTTGAAAGTGGCATTTTGCGCCGCACAGGATGAAAGTAGGCCAATTTTAACAGGAGTACTCTGTGAAAT
>CAYHKI010000005.1:0-17734 GCA_964357165.1 uncultured Gammaproteobacteria bacterium
TTCAGCCTTAGCTTGAACAATCTCTATATTTGGGGTCGCAACTATGCTAGGCAACGAGTTTGAAAGCATCAAAGCACCAACAGCCCCTGAAGCCAACTTTTCTTTGGCAGGTAAGGCGTCACTTATCCAATTAATTGCCTCTTGATGTTTCGCTTCAATCTCACGCTTCAACTTTTTATGACGTTTAAGCCACTTAGAATGAAGTTTTAGATAATGTGGAGATCTGTTGGGCATCAAAACTATTATAAACGAAATTTAAACATTATTGCAGATTAAACAATTTTAAGATCACTCCACAAAAAACACTCAATGCCTATATAGCATATATTCTATTTTTTGATCAAATGCAATAGTAAAACTTACCAACGCTTGTTAGATCTAGAAAAATCGTTTCTGCCTCTATTGCTGTTATTAAAATTTCCGCCACCGCCACCTGCGGGTCGATCTTCTTTAGGTCGAGCAACGTTAACAACGATTGTTCGTCCGTCTAAGCTATAATTGTTGAACATTTTTATAGCATTATCAGCTTCTTCATCTGTAGTCATTTCTACAAATGCAAAGCCTTTACCCTGTCCGGAAATTCTGTCAGTTATTACACTGACGTTAGAAACTTTACCAGCCTGTGCAAACAGCTCTTCCAGCTGTGCATTAGTACAACTATATGGAAGACTGCCTATAAATAATCTTTTTGCCATGTTTTTCCTCCTTTCGAAAAATCTTAAATCTTAGTTTGAAAATATCTGGAGATACGAAGACTAAATCATCTTAGTAGCTGACCAACCAACTAACCTATTTAAGTAACTACAATATATCACAAATTAGTGCGCTAGTCAACAAACTATGAGTTGTTTTTATTCCTAAAATGAATATTTAAGAATATGAGGAGCAAATAAGAATATACCAATCAAAATAACAAAAATAGAAATTAAAAGAACAAAGCTTGCAGAAAGGTCCTTGGCTATTTTTACCTTAGGATGAAACTCTTCCGTTTTAAAGTCCATAAAAGATTCAAAAACAGTATTGATTAGTTCTCCTGCAAGAACCAGACATATACAAAGCAGTAGAATTAAAAATTCAATGCGACTAAAACCTAAAATATAGGCAAGAAATAGACTCAACAAGCCTAAACCAAGCTGTATTCTAAAATTTCTTTGAGATAAAAAAGCATATGATAATCCCTCTATGGCATACCCAAAACTTTTAACTAGGTTTCTAAATGCACCTTTATCGTTCATAATAATATATTAGCAGAAATATTTGTTTTTTAAATGACCAGTAAAATTAACAGAATAAGACAGCTCATAAATCTTATTTTTACAAAAGAACAGTTAAGATCCTTTTTATTTTTGGAAATAATAGCCGGAATTCTTTATAGCATCGCTTCTTTAATATTTTTTGTTTATATAACCACAGCAGTGTTACAAAGCCAAACAATTATAATTGATAATTTAATATCAAATTTTATTTTAACTCTCAGAAATCCATTTCTAACCAAAGTAATGTTTTCCCTAAGCTTTTTAGGCAGTCAAGCAATAATGGCAGGAGCAATCTTGATAGCGATTTTTTTAACGTTAAAAAAACACAGAAAAGAAACCTATATATTTTCTGTGTTACTTCTTATGGGTGCATTGGCCAGCTTTTTCTTAAAATACCTTTTTAAGGTTCCCAGACCAATCATTTCTGCATTATTCAACGAAAATTCATATAGTTATCCTTCCGGTCATGCCCTAAATTCATTATTATTTTATGCAACAATAACTTATTTTATTTACCACTTCACCAAAAATAAAAAAGTGAGTATTTTGGTGGGCGTTCTCTGTGCCATATTAATATTTCTCATAGGTTTTAGCCGAATTTACCTTGGAGTTCACCACCCAAGTGATGTTATAGCCGGTTATCTGTTTGGTTTTTTGCTGTTTGTTGTCACTATTTTAGTCGATAAAACAATAACGTTTTTTAGATTAATTAGGGAATCTTCTACAAATTCAGAATAAAAAAACAGGGCCTAACATAGATTATAAATTAAACCCTGTTATTTTTTTATTCGTCTGCTACCAGCTATACTCATTGCAATCTCATTTATATCCTCGTCTTTTTTTATTGCCAATCTTCCTTTTCCAAGTCTAGATAAAACAAGTCCTATTGGTGCAGCACTAAACATACCTGCTAAGCCCAAAACCCCAGCACCAGTTTCTGGCGATTTAACCGGAATTGTTTTTACTCCGGCAACTGTTCCTGTATTTATGGTTACAGTTTGAGTGTTGTTTTGAGTTTGTTCTTGGTGTTGTTCATTGCCCCCAGTTGTAGGCGTCGGTGTTTGCGATGCAACAGGGGTCGGAGTCGGGGTTGGAGTAGGTGATGGTGACGGTTCCGGATTACAGTTGTAATTTAAGTTTTTGGCCAGATAATGGTAATTACCTAAATTCCATTGTCCTCCATTTACCGAATACCAACCTTCTAATATACCCTCTGTTCTCCACCAGTTTGTTTGAATACAAACATCCTTTGCTGGCGGAACAAAACATTGTAAAAAATTGCCATTAGATAATGTGTAAACATCATCTTTTCCTTCCAATAGTCCATTTCCAACTATTTGGTGAAAACCACTTGCATAATGTGCCTTATCACCGGTTCCACTCTGATCTATACATCTAGGAAACGATGGGGGAGTCAATAACTCCGGAATCGGTGTTGGCGATGCACTTGGTGAAGGCGTCGGCGTCGGTGTCGGCGTAGGAGTAGGTGTTGTATCACCCGTTGCTCCAACAGCACTTAGGTTTAAAAATAAACCACCAGAAAACAACAACACAGCAACAAATATTGCAAATGATATTCTCAACGCATTTTTAATTAATTTTATTTGATCTTTCATCATTGTTTTATTTCACCTCCTTTATCCTCGAGCTCTTAAGAGCGAAGGATTTCAATATTTATGATTTAGATTCTATTTTTTTCTTTTTCTTTTTGCCCTCAACGCCTTCAGTTACCCAGGTTTCTAAACCCCTTTTAAACATCCCTAATCCTATAAGACCCAAAGCAGATGCGCCGGTCGCAAAATTAATCCAAGGCGCATCCAACGAGTCTTTTGATTGTGGTCCGAATCCTGTGTTTGGGTAACTAGAAACATTAGGAGTGGGTGGTGTTTCGGTTGGTTTTTCAGTTGGCATTGCAGTTGGAACTTCTGGAGGTACTGGTGTGCTTGTTGGCGACACAGGCGTATTAGTCGGGATAGGTGTTCTTGTTGAACGTGGCACATCAGTATTTGTAACAGTAGACGTAAACGTAATTACTGGAGATGCAGTTGCTGTAGGTGAAGCTATTGCGGTCGCTGTCGCTGTTGCTGTTTTCGGATTACAATTTTCCTCGTCAATAAAAAGCAAAAAATCGTTGTCTATATATCTTGGTTCATCCTTAATTTCACCATCACGCGTTAAATCAACCTGAACCGTACAGAATTTATTTTGAGGAATAGTGACCTCTATTGGCATATCTACTGTATTTTCAGGAACAATTATTTGTTGAGTTAATATGTGATTTCCTTTTTGGGATTCAATGTTTAAGCCGATATTTTGCCCGGTTCCGGTTGGTTTCTCCATCGAACCATACATATGGACATAAATATCGTCAGAACAGGTTGGATTCGTTGCAATATTACTTACTTTACCTGTCACAGGATTGCCGGTGAGATGGTTCGAATCTTCTAGGTCATTCAGTTCACCTTTTACATCGGATACAATACAATCTGCCTCGGGCGTGTTGGTAGCGCTTGGTTCAGGTGTGGATGTAGAAGTAATTGTAGGTGTTGCAGTATTAGTTGGTGTAACTGTAGGTCTTACCTGACATGTCACCGGATCCATGTCGGGATTAGGATATAAAGCGTAATTTATCATGTTCACTCCCGAATATACCTTAGGATCTAAGCTGTCAGTCCTTACAGCCTCTATCTGAACCCAACAATACTTTGTCTCTGTCACATTAATATCAACCCCAAGGTCAGTTGTATTATTAGGTATTGTGACCATTCCTTCAGCTGTACTTGTTAATGTAGTTGATCCATTACTGTTGTGAATGGTTATTTGCGATGTGATAGGATCTTGATTTTCCAGCCATCCGGCACTATAAGGATTCTGAGTTGACCCGAATGAGCGAATCCAAACATTGTCGTTACAGTACTGCCTGTCCGGCGGTTGGACGTTTTCAAGGTGTAGTCTGCTTGGATTGCCAACAATATTTTTATCGGCATCGGTAAATTCGAAATGTCCTTTTAAGTCTGTTGGGATACAATCTGCAGATGTTACCTCGAAATTTGCGTCCGATACTTGTCCTGTACTTTCCGAAGCAACTCTCAATTGGCTCAAAGATTCAGATTTTACAACTCCTCCTGCTATCTCGCCGTTTTGATCGATTGGCACTTCAAAAGTATCTTTTACAAAAACCATATCATTTTCACTAAGTCCGACTTTTTGCAGTCTGGCAAATGCTCTATCCGTTGATTCCTCGAATGCTTTCGCTGTTGCTTCTGTTAAAGATTCACCTTTTTGGGTAATTTCTACCTTTAGTGTGGTTTGTTTATGTTTCTTAGAAAGAGCCTCCATTTGCTTAGCTATAGAGACATAATCCGGATTTTGAGAATGAATTGAATTTATATCTACGTTTGAAACTTTGAGAGTATTATTAGTTCCTGTGTCAGAACTATGGTTTTCGCTGTGTCCTGCAAATCCAGAACCTAGCGCAGCAGTACCTAACACGACACCGGCAGCAATTAATCTACCTGACGTAATTCTTTTTGGTTGTGTTTCGATCCTTGACATTTATATTTTTATGGATCTGTATTACTACAGGTCGCGTCTAAGTTCCGAACTTTAGCACCTATTAAATCTTTTGTCAAGTACTATAAGTCTTAATAATAAGATGTATACAAACTTTGGGCAAATACTCTAGGGGCAGACTATAACAGCATCAAAAAGATACAATTAATATCTATCAACTGCATAATTTACACTGAATATAATTATTTGTCAAATCCAAAACAAGTTTGACATAAAAGTTTCAATATGGTTAAATACACGCTTGGCAATAAGCCTATAGGAAAATATGCTTGGATTAAATAAAAAACCCATTTTACAAATTCTGCCACATAGTAATCAATCTATGCAGGGAGCAGGAATTTCCCATCATGGTCGCGAGTTCATAACTCACACAACTTTAAATGCCGAAAAAACTGCTTTCATTAATGTAACACAGGGTCAAAAGCTATTTTTAATTTCGATAATAATTATTTTCCTTTATCGCCTGACAAGCGAACCATTGGGCACAATCATTGGTTTGCTGGCAATTTTGTCGGCTATATATTTTTTTGATGTTGTTTTTCATCTTTTTATGATTACCCAAAGTTTAGGTAACGATTCGGAAATCAAATTTGAAAGTGAAGATATAGAAGCACTCAGTGACGAACAATTACCAACCTATACTATTCTGTGTCCGCTATATAAGGAAGCAAAAGTTCTTCCAAGATTTCTAAATGCTATAGAAAAACTTAGTTGGCCAAAAGATAAATTAGATGTAATCATACTTCTCGAAGCAGACGACACGGAAACGCTTGACGTAGTATCAAAGTTAGTATTACCAAATTATATACGTTCTGTAATTGTCCCCAAATCCCTTCCAAAAACAAAGCCAAAAGCCTGCAATTTTGGCTTGTCGCTTGCTCGAGGAGAATATTTGGTTATATATGACGCAGAGGACGAGCCGGAACCCTTGCAGCTTAAAAAGGCATATATGGGTTTTGAAAATGTTTCAGATGACGTTATGTGCCTACAGGCAAAATTAAATTATTATAATTCTCACCAAAACTTATTAACCAGATTATTCACTGCAGAATATTCGCTTTGGTTTGACGTTATTCTCACTGGTCTTCAAACTATGGAAACTGCGATTCCACTTGGTGGTACCAGTAATCATTTTAAAACATCAACTTTAATAAGCCTTGAAGGTTGGGATGCATTTAATGTGACTGAAGACGCAGATTTAGGAGTTAGATTATTTAAAGCTGGATATAAAACTGCAATCATAGATTCAACTACATATGAGGAAGCAAATAGTCAACTCGGCAATTGGATAAGGCAGCGTTCTAGGTGGATTAAAGGTTATATCCAAACGTATTTTGTTAATATGAGAAATCCGATCGCATTTTTCAGACAACATGGTATACATGCTTGGATTTTTCAACTGCTAATTGGAGGCAAAATTGCATTTTGCTTGATAAACCCCATTTTATGGATTATGACAATTTCCTATTTCGTACTATATTCCATAGTTGGACCGGCCATAGAAGCAATGTATCCTCCACATATTTTTTATCTGGCGCTAGTCTCGCTGGTTTTTGGAAATTTTATGTTTTTTTACGTATACATGATAGGCTGTGCCAAAAGATTACAATGGGATATTCTTAAATACTTGTTTCTATTGCCTTTTTATTGGCTGCTTATAAGTGTTGCCACAACAGTTGCGATTTACCAATTTATCACAAAACCTCATTTCTGGGAGAAAACCGTTCACGGTCTGGATATTAAGGATTCAAAGATTAATAAACCGACATGGAGGTTAATTTGATAACAAATAATTTTACAAAAACTGAAGCTTTGGCAATTCCGTCAGGAGACATATTTGAAGAAGTCATTACGCTGATAAAAGAAAACGAATTCAAAATTATATTCGTTCTTCTATCGATAGTCTCGACACTATCATTTTTATTGTTTTATTTTAACGGACTTGGACTTGCGTATAACGACGCCAGGTCGCATTTAGATATCGGCAGAAGAGTTGTAGAAAATCTCAAACCCGGTCTTGCACAAATCGGTTCAGTTTGGCTGCCCCTGCCGCATTTTTTGATGCTTTTTACTGTTTGGAATAACTTTATGTGGCACTCAGGTTTGTCCGGAGCCTTAGTGTCGATGGTTTCGTACATAGGCTCAGGTTTATTCATCTGGCTTATATTAAAAAAATTAAACTTAAATTTAATAGGCAGACTTGCAGGCGTTTTTGCTTTTGCCGCCAATGCCAACATACTTTACCTTCAGTCAACGGCCATGACCGAACTTTTATTCATTTTTACTTTTTGCGCCGCATTTTATGAAATACTTTGCTGGTACAAAAGTGACAAAGTCTGGTATTTAGTTAAAGCCGCATTCTGGATAATGCTTTCCACTCTTACTCGCTATGATGCATGGTTTTTATTCATAGTCATAACAGCACTTGTCACATTGACATCATTTTTCAAACGCGGCTTCAAATCAGCCGAGGGAACATTTTTACTATTTACAACACTTGGTGGTTTTGGAATATTACTTTGGTTTATTTGGAATTTTTTGATATTTGGTGATCCGCTTTTTTCTTTTTTTGGACCTTATTCTGCTTATGCCCAACAAAAACAAATTTATGATGCGGGAGAACTGATCACGAAGTGGAATATTGGAAATTCAATAAAGATTTATGGACTCACCCTTTACTACACAATTGGACTTTTCAATTTGCTTATGGCAACAGCCGGAATGCTTTTACTGTTTGTTGATCGTAAAATAAACAACACTGTAAAGTTAGCAATTACAATAGTCCTATTAAGTCCGTTAATTTATAATGTTTTAGCTTTATTTTTTGGTCATTCTATCATTTCTATCGTTAATGTATTTGGAGATAACTGGTTCAACGTTCGCTATGGTGTTGTCATGCTTCCGACAGTCGCAATTTTAATTGGATATTTTATACAAAAAGTAAATAACCAAATGAGGTATTTATTGATCCCGGCATTGCTTTTTGCCTATTTTACTTCATATTTTACAGTTATTCCGGTTACGATTCAGGATGCTCTTTGGGGAGCAAGTTCTAAAAATGTCAGTCAGGTGTCCGGCTGGTTGAAGAAAAATGCTGCTTCAAATCAGGATAAAATATATATCGCCGCAGGTTCTCATGACGCAATTATTTTTACTTCTGGATACCAAATGGAGCGTTTTATACATGAAGGCACCGGTCAGTACTTTAAAAATGCCGGATCAGATCCGACTCATTGGGTAAGATATGTAGTAACTCGAACATACGACCTGCAGGACGCAACTTTTTATGCCCTAAAGGATAACCCGGAATTTTTAAAATATGATCTGGTACTAAAAGGTGAATTTGCCGACATTTATGAGATAAAGGACGAATATAGTTCAAATTTGCCAACATATGAATCATTTAATACAAATGACCCAAACGCTAAAAACATTAAAAATAATTTTACATCAGGCCAAACATTACAGTCGAAAAAGTCTGCCAACATAAATACTTTAGAACTAACTTCTATGTTCGGTGTTATCTCAACAGCTCTTTTTATGACCAGACTCAAAGGCCCAATTCAAACAAAAACAAAGAAAAAAGAAAAAGAATTCGGCGAAATAAATGGGGAATTGGGTTACAACTTAATGAAAATAAAAGAAATTAAAAGTACTGGTTTATTAGATAGATAAATATAACGTAGACTCCAAATAATACTTGAGTAATTAATGCACAAATAAATATAGTATTAAGAAGATGAAATTTTGTAGCCTTGGCGAAGGATTGCTGAGCATACCAGTCAAGACCCGTTTAGCCGTTTAATCCTTTGTCTACGATAAACTTCGGTCTCGAACCATTTAGGCCTATACCCTCTATGCTTTAAAAGCATAAACGAAAAACATCCTATCACCATCTATATATTTACGTGAATACTTTTTGACAAATTTTAGCCCTGCTTTTTTAGCAAGCTTTTTAGGTAGATCTTGATCAATATCTTCAAAATCCGCATAACCAAAATAAACATGCCCTGCGGGTTTAAGATAATCTTTTACTTGATCAAAAAATCTTACCTTCATGGTGTTTTTGTCATCCCAAAACATCATTTCCACCTTATCTGCCGGCCTATATGGGCTATATGGAGGATTACAAATAACAACATCAAAATTGCCCGAGATATTTTCAAAAACATCGCTTTGCCGAAACTCTACGTTTTTTGTTCCCAGTAGTTTTTTATTAAGATTAGCGTTTTTAACCGCATCAGGATTGATATCTATACCAATGCCACTTTTTGCATGCTTTCCAACGAGCAAGCTAACTGCTCCCGTTCCAGAACCTATTTCAAGAAAAGTTTGATTCTTGTTAATATCTACGACATCTGCCATAAGTTCCGTATCGGTACTTGTATCATAAACATTTTTAAGAGCGATAAATTCTTGGCCTAATACTAAAACTTTACGTTCTGAGGTTAAACGTCTTTCAATAAACTTTTTTTCTTGACTGGGTTTTGCTGAAGTTGATAGTTTCATTCTAATAATTTCTCCCGAATAGCAATGACACCGTATTTTAACAGCACGCACTTACTGTGGGACTAGGATGCCATTTAACAAGGAAATACGTCTTGCTCTACTTAACAGCCTGCCCGAACCTAGGTAATTTCAATCCAAAATCCTAGTAATTTATTTAGCCTATTATGATAGGCATATATTTTGCTGCGGGACTAGGATATATGTATGCTATGCATAGTATATGAGCTTCGCCTCATATAAACGAACCTAGGTAAGTTGAATCTACAATCCCAGCAAAACATCTTGACACAAGGTCAAAATATTTTGCTGCGGGACTAGGATTCGGACCTAGATAAGCAGCTCCAAAGGCTGCTGTCCTACCATTAGACGATCCCGCATTGTAAATTAGGTCTAAATTTTATCAAAATTAACAAATCTATTCCAATCTTCACATATTTACACAAAACTTGTACAATAAACGCTAATATGAAAAGAATTTTAAAACTAGCATATAAATATGCAATTTATATTGCGTTTTTGCAAGCTTGGGCGGCAACTTTAGGAAGTCTTTATTTCTCGGAGGTTAGAGGGCTAGTACCTTGTCTGCTTTGTTGGTATCAAAGAATACTTATGTATCCGCTCGCAATTATGTATGCGGTCGCACTCTGGAAGAAGCATGACAAAGACGTTGCATATTATGCGCTTCCTCTTTCTATAATCGGAGCCGTTATTGCCCTTTATCAGTACCTCCTACAGTGGACAATCCTTAAAGATCTTACTCCAATTACTTGTAATGCCTATGCCCCATGTAGTGATAAACAGGTTGTATATCTAGGTTTTATTACAATACCTTTTCTATCACTGATGGCATTTTTACTTATAACATTTTTGAATATAATATTGATAAAATACAAAAAACATGACAAGTGAACATAAATTTTTAATCGGAATTGGCGTAGTAACAATAGTAATTATCATTATCGGTGTGTTCTTATTAGGAAAACAAAACAAAAAACCAGAAGTTGACACAAACTTTGATTCAGCTAAACTCACTGAAGGTGCAAGCCATACAAAAGGTAATTCGAGTGCACCTGTAGTAATTGTAGAATTCGGTGACGTGCAATGTCCTGCTTGCCGCGCAGCCCAACCTATTGCAAATAAAGTTGTCGAAAAAAATAAGGACACCGTTTACTTTGTATTCCGACACTTTCCGCTTTCTATTCACAAAAATTCTAAATTAGCCGCTCAAGCAGCAGAGGCAGCAGGAGCACAAGGTAAATTTTTTGAAATTCTCGACATTATGTACGACAAACAAAACGAATGGTCCGAAAAAGCCAACCCTAGAGATTTATACAGAAAGTATGCTCAGGATTTAGGTCTTGATATGGATAAGTTTAATAAAGACATGGAAAACCTGAAGTCAGGTATCGAGAAGGATTATGCCCTCGGAAACAGTGCCGGTGTTGAATCTACACCAACATTTTTCATCAACGGTAAAAAATATCCAGGAGTAATTCAAGAAGAACAATTTCAACAATTAATAGATGGTAGTCTAACACCTTCTACTGAGAGTTCGAATAGCGCAACACCACCCGGCCAATAATATCTTTTTTCTCAACCCTGAATTCCTTCTTCGCAAACTTTTTATTGTCAGAAATTGCTAGTAAACTATCACTCTCTAACTTTCTAACTCGTTTAATCAACTTTAACTCTCCTAATTTAAATACAACAACACTACCTGTTTTGATATTTCCAAAATTGAAAGTAATCACCCTGTCATTATCATAAAACGCCGGCTCCATACTCCTGTCTTTTACAATAAAATATGAAAAAGGAAATTTAATTTTATTTTTTTGAAGCAGATTTAACTTTACTAAAAATCTCCGCAATCTCATCAACTGCGCTAACAAGATCACTCGCTGCTCGTTTATCTACATTTTGCTTGTTTTGTGAGCAAAGTTTTGCAGCTTTCCAAAAAATCTCATGAAGTGTTGGAAAGATCAATAAATGTTCCGGTTTGAAAAAATCTGTCCATAAAATTAATAGTTCTTCTTTGCAGCGTCTGGCATGTTCTTCTTTGGTCAAAACTGCCCTCACAAAAAGATTACGATCTTCTACTGTTGGATTTTCCTTGGGTAGTGCCTCAATCTTTTCGACCATCTTAGCAACCGTTGCCGCCGCAATTTGAGCAGTTTTTGGATCATAAATTCCGCACGGCACATCACAGTGTGCATAGGCAAACTTTGGTTTAATTATTTTATCGATGATTTTAAAAAGCATCACTTATTAAGTATATATTTATTATCAAGAAGTAATCCAGTTTTTATTAGTTTTCTACTTTTCAAAAAGGCCACAATGTTATTGACAAGTATGAAACTTGCACAAATTCCAAGTGTCATTAATCCTCGCTCGAAGGCAACTACAGGCACAAGTCCCTGCCAAACAACAGGCGGCAAGTGGAATGCCCAAATCCAAATAGCACCGCCTACAGAATGAGCAACAAAAGTCGAAGACAGGCTTCTAGCAACTAACGACTTTTTAACAAATGGATAAACCAAAAAGGGAATTGTCCAATACATCGAAAAGTACCAAACACTTCTGCCAACCGGGTTTAAATTAAAGCTGGCAATAGAAATTAATGGGATCAAAAGCAGCCAATTGGAATTCTTTTTAACAACTCTGCTAAAAAACAAAACACCAAACAAAATAGGGAAGAGGCGAATAATTGCCCCTTTATCGAAATTTGCAAAACCATGAAACGCCAAATTAACTATCTGCATCAAAAACACGGCAGCAAAACCCAATGGCGTTCCCAAGAAAGCACCGGAAATTGGGGCAAACAAATCAAACACAGTAAACTTCGCTCCAGACCCCGCCAAATTGTTAATTGGTAATTGTAAGGCTATAAAACCCAGCATCACAAAAACAACAAGAGCAACAATTTTTTCTTTACTTACTTTAAATTTATTTTC
Source organism: uncultured Gammaproteobacteria bacterium (assembly GCA_964357165.1). GTDB lineage: Bacteria > Patescibacteriota > Microgenomatia > Curtissbacterales > GWA2-41-24 > CAYHKI01. Next base: position 12,290 of record CAYHKI010000005.1, read on the forward strand.
TTTCATTAACTAACCTCTATCACCTAACACCTATATTCATTCTGCCTTTGCCATTCCCGGAACAAAACCACCGGCAACTTCAATGTTGGCTCCATTTATATAATAGGCTTCTTTACTAGTCAAGAAGGCAAGCGCTGATATCACATCTTTATAAGTTGCTGCCCTGCCCATCGGAAAATCCTTCGCCTCAAAAATGTCAGTAGACATCGAAGCAGGCGATATCATATTAATATAAATACCACGCTCAGCTTCTTCCCAAGCCATTGTTTTTGTTAAAACATAAATTCCAGTTTTTCCCAAAAAATACGGCATAGAGTTTTCTCGTATTATCAACCTCTCTGCTCCTACAGCTCCAATATTAATAATATGACCGCTCTTTTGACTACGCATTAAAACCAGTGCCTCCCGAGAGCAATAAAGTGTAGAATAAATATTACTTTCTAATATATCGCGAAATTCGCTGTTTGTTGTTTTTTTAAAAGGTTTATATACAAAATTCCCTACATTATTCACCAGCAAATCTATTCGTCCAAATTCGCCTTGCACTTTCTCAAACATTTTCCTTACTTCTACTTCTTGGGTAAGGTCAGCACTTACAATGATAGACTTAGGAGAAATTGTACTTATTTCGTCAAGTACTTTCTGTGCTAAATCACGACTTTTATTAAAATGAATGACAACAGAATATCCCTCTTTTGCCAAAAATCTGACTATTTCTGCACCCAATCCTTTTGCAGCACCAGTTACAACAACAACCTTCATAAATGTATTCTAACAGTTAATTGACGATCTCCATAACTGTCCTCATCCAACTGCTATCACCATTTTTTTCTCTATAAAGCCAAAAAGAAGACCCCCAAAATCCAATTGACTTTATCCTACTTTTTTTAATATATATATCCGCTTTTTTTATATCATCAGCTTGAAAGTTAAAACTATTTTTCTTAGCATCCGACAATGTTCTTATGTACGGATCAGCTTGCAATTCCATTACCCATAAACTATTTCCTCTTTCTTCCAACAGCTTATTTAATCTTTCAAAGTTTGGTGAAAGAAAATACCAAGACTGCACCGGCCAAACAAAACCATTTGGCCAAGGAATATTAAATTCATGCTTAAAAAGCCCAAAGGCCAGTAAGTTTACTCCTTGAGTTTTAAAATATGCATTTACCCCTAAAATATCACCTGGTTTTAAAATTGGTAAAAGCATCTTCCAATTATTATCAAATTTCGAAGGACCCACGTGAGACAAAATTATTGGACGCTTCATCGGATCAGTTTTTCTAACTAAATCAACCTCAGCTGCTATTAAGTTTGGATTAATTTTTATATTATTGATATTAGCAAGCAGTGGTTCGTTTTCCACCTGCCAATAGGCTATATTGTCATATCGACTAAGCTCCAGAACTACCTTTTGATCTAACTTTAAAAGATCCTGGACAACCGGATGGTTAATGTCTACTATTTGTCCAAATTTAATTTGATCTTGAATGTGCTTTGGTAAATGAAATTCAGGATAGTATGGTGTTTTTAATCCCAGCGTTACAACAACCTTAATGTTTCTTTTTTTCGCCTCAGTTATCGCAAATTCTAAATCCTCAATTCTCAACTCTCCATTCTTATCTATCATAGTGTCCCAATAAAAAGGCAACCTCACCCAACTAAATTTGCAACAATCATAAAGTTCTATTAAGGTTTTTTTCGGATCCAATCCAAACCAGGCAGTATTTTCAAAACTGTAAGAAAAACCATAAAGCGGCTTTGGTCCGTTAGGAACATTCTTTTTTGGAAAAGGGAATAAAAAGGCGTTCAAAATATATAAAAATAATAAAATGAAAATTAAAATTATAGTCTTAAATATCATGAACTAAATTATAACAAACAAATTGAGGTATAATATAACTGCATGGAACACACAATTAGTTGGAGATCTATTTTTAGAATAATTATAACCGGTCTATTTATTCTGCTCTGCATAAAACTTGTCGGAGTTGTTCTCATAATTGTGGTTTCTATGATGGTAGCCGCAGCCTTTTCTCCGATTGTTAACAAATTAAAAACTAAAATGCCTATTGCCTTAGCTTCCGTTCTAGTAATGCTTGCACTTCTTTCTCCAATTGTTATCGTGTCAATCAGTATCATTCCAAACCTAATTCAGCAATTTCCCGACATCTTACACACAATCAATTCAACACTGGCCAAGATGACTATCCTTCCGTCATCTATCAGAGAACTTGACCTGACGCAGTACACAAGTAATATCGCAAGTTATATATTGCAATCCACATCAAAAATAACCAGTTTTATTACCACTTTTATCACCGTCGTATTTTTAACTCTTTATTTTTTAATTGATTCAGAAAAACTTTTATCTCTTATTTACTCATTTGTACCAGAAAATTATAATGAAAGAGCCAAGCAACTGGTTGCTGAAGTAAGTAGAGTTAACGGTCAATACATAAGGGGTAATCTATTAATTTCTGTAATTTGCGGAATTATTATTTTTATTGGTTTAAGTATTTTAAAAGTTCCCTATGCGGGCTCACTTGCACTTTTTGCCGCAATTGTAGATTTATTGCCACTTGTGGGAGCTTTTCTCGGAGCGGTGCCGGCTGTAATTTTAGCATTTTCAATCTCACCGCTTATTGGAATTCTTACAATTGCCTTGTTTTTAATTTATCAACAGGTTGAAAATAACCTCCTCGCCCCAAACATTTACACTAGAGCTCTAGATCTCTCACCTGCCTTAAGTTTTATATCAGTTATAATCGGAGCATCACTTTTTGGAATGTTCGGAGCTTTCATTGCTTTACCAGTTGCTGCAAGTTTACCTACAATCGTAAGATTCATTAGAGGAAATCACTTCACAGCATAGCATCCACCATTTTAATTTATTAAAAAACATTGCTATTATGTAATAAGTCCATGAAAAATATTGTAATCCTGGGTGGAGGCTTTGCTGGTATCACTGCCGGACTTACTCTTAGTAAAAACTTAAACAAGTATGAAGCAGATATTACACTAATAGACGAAAATACTTATCACACATTCACTCCTTCACTTTACGAAGTTGCCACATCTGAAGAACCCAAAAAAAATATTGCGATACCATTGCAAAGTATTTTTTCAAATAAAATAAATTTAATTCAGGCCAAAATTACAAAAATTGATGTTAAAAATCAAAAAGTAATTACCGAAAATCAAACTGTCTCCTGGGATTATCTCATTATTTGCATGGGCTCGGAAATCAATTACTTTTCAATTCCAGGTTTACAAAAACACTCATACCCCTTAAACACTCTCGAAGATGCAGTCAAAATCAAAAAAGTTCTTAATAAAATCATTCCCAAAGATACACAAGAAGGACGACTAGTAAACATCATTATCGGCGGAGGTGGCTTTTCAGGATCAGAACTTGCAGCCGAAATTGTAAATTTCAGAAGTAATGCAACAAAAAAGAATCCGCAGGTTAGTAAATTAATAACTTTAACAATTCTTGAGGCAAATAGTAGGCTTTTAAGCGGACTAGATCCAAAAATATCAGATCTTACGCAAAAACGACTCAAATCTTTTAACGTAAACATAATTACTGATTGTTTTATTAAAGAAGTAAAAAGTGACATCCTCGAAACTGCTGACGGTCAAACTCACCACTTCGATATTTTAATTTGGACAGGTGGAATAAGAGGTAACAATGTTATCGAAAAAAGTAATCTTTCAACAGAAATATCTGGAAGAATACCAATTAACAGTTTTTTACAAATCCAAGGCTATAATAAAATATATGCTGCAGGAGACTGTGCCCTGTTTATTGATCCTAACACACAAAAACCTGTCCCTCAAACAGGACAAATAGCCAAAGACCAAGGAAAAATAATCGCAATAAATATTGCAGCCGACATACTAGGAGATAAACTAGTCGAATTTAAAATGAAAAACTATAGTTATATTATTCCCTTAAAGGGACGCTACGCTTTAGCAGATATACATTTTTTTAAATTTATCGGTTTTCTGGGATGGGTGCTTCAACAACTTGTTTTTTTACGTTATCTTCTTATGATTTTGCCTCTCAAAAAAGCTTTAAAAAAATGGAACAAATTCGAACAGGAACTAAAACAAGAATGATTCTACTCTAAAAACTTATATTTTCCAGCAATAGCAGTCTGAGCCCACCATTTACCAAAACCTAGTGTTTTTCCCATATTTCCATTCGCAATAATTAACAAAATTAATAAATATATAATATGCTCGTCCAAAAAAGGATGATTTTTGGGTGGCAATAATGCTGACCACATCAGAAGCATCATCAAGGCGCCACTGTAACCGGCAATTCTAATACCAATTCCAGTAATGAGTGAAAAGCCAATTCCTAAAAGTCCTATCATAAACAACCAATCAACAAGTAAATTGCCAGCTAAACTTTTATAAAAAGGCGCTAAAGGTCCAGTTGTTCCAAACTTTAAAAATCCAACTGTTGGTGATACACCGTCAAGCCACGATTTAGCTGCTGCTGTGGCAAATCCTAGCCCAAAAAGCTTATCAAAAAAAGCCCAAAGAAATATAAGTCCTAAACTAATTCGAAGATACGCCAACAAGTACTCAAAATTTAAATATTTCATTTATAAAAACTCAACCAACACCATTATCAATACTTTAATAATTGATTGTCAAGCATAAATCAAATTGCATAGAATACTTATGTTGTGTTAAGTTTAAAGCGTAACCAAATTCTCTTATTAAAAAGCAAATAATGAAGTCAGAAACGATTAAAAAAAACTTGTCCTCGTTTCAGGTTAAACCTAATTTATTAGACTACAATGAGGCTCGAAAATCTTTTTCAAGCAATATACCGCATAGTGAAATAGAATTTAAAGGCGGTAGATTAAATGCAGCCTACAATGCAATCGAAAGAAACGCCCACAACTGGCGTAAAAACAAAATTGCCTTATATTGGATAGGCGAGGACTTTTCAAAAAAACAATACACTTTTAGGGAAATAGATGATCTATCGAATCAATTTGCAAATCTTCTGCATACACTTCATATAGATATAGGCGATAGGGTATTTTTCTTTTTAACTCGAATTCCAGAACTGTATTTTGGTTTTTTAGGAACCTTAAAAAGGGGAGCGATAGCCGGTACCATGTTTGCCGCTTTCGGTCCAGAAGCAATCAAGGACCGCTTGGAGAACAGTCAAGCAAAAATATTAATTACTGAACCCTCCTTGTTCGATAGAGTTGCCAAGGCCGCCAAAGAACTTCCGGATCTTCATACAGTTCTAGTAACCGGAGAACCAAAAGAAGTATCCAAGTTTAAAATACCAGGCAAAAAAGTTGTAAGTTTCGAAAGTACTTTATCAGACCAACTTAAAACCTATGGAACACGTTTTTTTGACCCGGACGACTCAGCTTTTATGCTCTACACTTCTGGTACAACTGGTAAACC
>CAYHKI010000006.1:0-17188 GCA_964357165.1 uncultured Gammaproteobacteria bacterium
CCCCTCCGCAGGTCAGAACGATAAGTAGGTTTTAGGAGTACATCATAGGGTTCTTGGTACGTCCAGACGAGCTTTTCGTTCATCAGTAAGAGGTTCCAACCAATCTTTTTAACTGCCATTCGTTTATCCTCCAAAATTTCACTATTGAGTGCATTTCGTGCCTCGTAAGCAGTTGTAAAGAAATCTTCAGCAAGTTCTAACCAAGTCCTTTGACCCTCCAAACCTTCATTAATCTTGTCCTTTAATTTTGCTTGTTCTTCCAGAATGACTCTCTTTTTGGCAACAAACTCATCACTTGTCATCTCCTCCCGTGCTCGCATCTTAAAATATCCGTCAAGTTCGGATTGGATTCTCTGGTACTGTCTTTGTTGACTTTCAACAACTTGTGCTCTGTGTTTCGCCTCTGACTCGTATTTTGCATTAAGGAGTTTAATTCCTAATCGCCAATCATCCTCATCAATTGAAACAGGAATTAGCTTCTCGTCAATCATCTGCTCAAGTTCTTTAAGAGTTACCCCTTGTTGAACACATTTGCTGCATCTTCTGCTTGAACGTGCGTATGTATATTCTGCCCATCTATCAGTCTTTTTATAATACTTTTTCTTAGTTTCAAAGATTACTGAAGCACCACATCCGCAACCACATTTGATAAGTCCAGCATACGGCCATTCATTATCAATCTTCTTTGGTTTACCCCTGTCGTTTAATACTGTTTGCACATCATCAAATAATTTCTTTGTGATGAGTGGTTCGTATGTGCCATTATGCAACTCTCCACCATGCTCAAATTGGCCATAATACAGGGGATTTTGTAAGATTCTATGAAGATGCGATTTACTGATTGGTTTGTTCCTTCGAGTTCTTAGACCCCACTTAAAGACCATATCCGTCAATTGTCCAAGTGAGTATCTACCAGAAGCATATTCAACGAAGATTCTGATAACTAAATCTTTGCGTTCTGGGTCTGGGTAGATGTTGATTACACCATCGACCTTCATATTGATGTAACCAATTGGTGCAAGATTTGGGTACTGCCCGAGCTCGTACTTTTGCCTAATGCCTCTTTTTACATTGTCGCTTAAATCATCAGAGTACTTCTTACTCATGCCAAACTCAATGCTCATTAAGAACTTATCATCCGCAGTATTCTTAAATGACTTGTAGGGAGTATCAATCTGTTTGAGTTTACCCTCATCCATCAACCAAACGATTCTGCCTCCATCAAGGGCATTTCTAGCTAACCTATCTAACTTCCAACACAATATGGCATTTGATTCGCCTCTTTCAATTCTGTCCAACATCTCATTAAAGACCGCACGTCCTGGTTTATGGGCAGATTTCGTCTCTATGAACTTCTTACTTATTGTCAGGTTTACTTTGATACCAAAATCGTCTAACTCCCGTTGTTGTGCCTCAATAGATAATGCTTGGCGTTCCTCCTCCTCTGAAGATTTCCTAGTGTATTGGTCGTGAATAAGTTTATTCATAGTACTTAAATGGCCGCCCTGGTGTGCTCAAACCCTTACGGATTTGTCCAAGACGGCCATTAAAAAGCCGTAAGGGAATGTTTGAGCACGATTTAATTATCTCAAGTTTTTAGTTCGGTTGCAAGCTATATTTAATCTTATAATCTTCATTCTGTAATCATGTAAAGTAACTATAACTAACAAGTAACAATAACAATTAAAGTAACAAACTTTTTATAGTAACTAATAAGAATTCCTTCTAAGGGAAAGTGTTACTATACTAGTTCCTATATCCTCCATAGTTACTGTTACTTTTGCTTGGCATTTGCATTACTTAAAGCAATAAAGTATTTGTCATAGATTTCAGCTTCTAACTCATACCATTTCTCTGTATCCTCAAAAAATACACGTTCAACAAATCTCGTCCAAATGTAGCGAGACGGAGGCTTAATGTTGATGTACTCTTGTAACCTGCTATTAAGATTCTTACTTCGCCAAATCTGAAAGTCTTTAATGGTTACAAATCCGAAGTAGATTGTTTCAAACGAAACTGTGGCATTTGCTAACAAGTTCCCTTTGTTCTTAATAAAGACAGTGATTTTGACATGTTCATCTGATATTTCCATAGTTTTGTTTCTACTGCTCGTTTGCAAATACTAAATCTTTGAGAGTTCGCAGTGCGTCAGCGTATTCTTTTGCATTGACATCAACTGATTTTGAAAAGAATTGCTGCTGTAGCTTTTCGCAGAGTTGATGTTTCTCAAATACAAACCAACACAATCTTCCGTTTCTATTGACTCCTATAAACCCTGCACCCTTTGCGTAGAGGAGTCCTGCTAGTTGTAAATCCTTGGTCAGGAAATGGTCAGACATGGGCATTTCCTCCTTTGGATGATGCAATAGTCGTCTTGCCATCAAATCGTTTGTTGTAGGGGATTTTAACGAAATCTTTGTGCCTAATTTTTACACTTAAAAGTTGGTCGAGAAGTAAAATTTTTCCTCTTAAATCTTCTGATTGCCTAAAAGTTTTAAGAAGCATCCTTCTTCTAACAGGGATTTCCATCTCCTGCATTGTGGTAACGATGGTCGAAATGATTGGGAAATCACCAAACAGGGATAAGCTCTGTCTTCTTCGAATCATTTTATATATCGCACAAATTGATGCGTTAGGATTCTTACTGAAGTATTTTTGAATAACTGGTACTGCGATATTAAGGTCTTGAAAGATTTCCATATTTTGCTCTCCATCTCATCTTGGCCAGAACTTCGACAACGGAACTTAAATTGTCAGCAATTCGAACAACTTGTCCATCAGTTAATGGCTGTTTGTACTTTGGTTGGAAATGCTTTCTTATTTCCTCTTGAAGTTCAGGACTCAACCAAGTAATGGATTGTGTATTTCCCATACACCAGCAGAGTAGGTTATATTTTGCTTATTTGATACGAAATTAGTTGGAGAAGAAATGGAGAAATTTTGGAAATCTCACAGTATGGGTTTGAAGGTGTAACCATCTCCAGGGATGAAGTGTTCTTTCGGTATCTTCAAAGGTTTTCTTATTTCCTTGATTAAGTCATTTGCTAATCGTTTAACGTCATCTTCCCTGCTTGAATTGTAAGTTGAAATAATTTTATCTTCGGTAAAGTGAATATTTGGATTTTTCATAAACTGATTTATCAATCTATATTGTCCAGTACCCAGTTTGAAAGGATATGACTTATCCCTGTAAGTCCAGGTTCCATCTCGTTTGTCCCAGGAGAAATCACCATGTCGAATAACATACAGGAAATCTTCTGCCTCATTTCTTCTGAAAGTAACTTTGTACGAAAAATCCTTTGGAGTAGCATCTTTCTTCAGGATATTGATAACTCTAAGCACTCTTTTTGCTACCAGGAAATCTATTATGTGGGGGTTAGAGTAACAAGGCGTATTGCTATCACTTGGTCTTACTTTAACGCATGGATAAATAACTATTGCTGATAACTTACCAGTGGGTGCAGTTATTCTTAAAAGTTTTTCAACGAGACTAATTGCTTCATTGTGAACTGTATTATCCATACCATTTCCATCTAACTTTGTGCCCTGATTATAACTTAAAGACTTATAACTTTCAGAAGTTTTGTAGAGACACAAGCACATTTAAGACCTCTGAAGCTAGCACTTGTTAAAATCGCATACCGTATATCTCTTTATACTTATCAATATAACTATTATATTAGAGTACTTAATATAATGATGGTACGGACTTACAGAGTGTGAAGTTAAGGGTACCAAAAGATACCCTTGAAGCACGAGTTCAACAATTACCAGTTTTCAAAAATATGCTGCAGATTAGAGAGAGGTCTTATAGAGTTTCGGATGGGAGAAATTTGGGTGTATGGGGGGTTGATGACGCAGCCCATAACATTTGACTTTTATATAAAGATAAAGTATAATCCGTTGCTATGAGTAGAGAAAGAGAAATTACTTGGCCTAACCCAACGATTGACCAAGCAATAAATGCAAGCATGATGGTTGGAAATCATTATGGCAGTACCTTTAGTAAAATAGATGTAGGGGAACCCGTAGAGCCTGAAGACCTAACTGACAGGGAAGCGGAGCAGAGACTACTTGATTTAGCAGACCACGTAATGGATGGGGCTGTAACTTCTCATGTAGCAGTAGCAAAAGTCGTACGAAGTTTAGGTCATAAAATAGGCCCCATGGGCAGCGTTTCAACAGAGATAGATTTGGCTGCATACCGAGTTGCTCACGCAGTTTTTCAAAAACAAGGTTCTTTTGTTGAAAACCCACCCGCCAATTCATAAACCCCAATCAGTATTTCTTTGCGATGCCTTTGGATAATGAGGCTGATTTTTAGTATAATCATAGTTGAAGTGCCAATCTTGGCTGTGGATTAATGGAAATACTTTCGAGTTGTTCTTTGAAGAAGGTTCCAACATAGTCAACCAGGCACCGCAAAATAATGAATAATGTCGTTGACATAAAGTTTATGAAACAAGCCTTAGACGAGGCGCAAAAATCTTTAAGTCGGGGGGATTTTCCTATTGGAGCGGTGCTGGTGATTGACGGAAAACTCATTGGAAAAATAAATAATGCACTTTTGAGCAAAGCAACTTGGGGGGATCACGCTGAAAATCAACTGATTCTAAAAAATTCTCAATTGATTAGAGAGTCAAAGAAAGGTAAAGATTCGCAAATTGATTTATATACAACGCTTGAGCCTTGCCTAATGTGTTTGGGATGTGCAACTTTGCACAGAATCAACCGGATAATATACGCTTGCCCCGATCCTCGTGGCGGAGCTGCAAACCTTGATCTTTCAAATTTGCCAAGTTTTTACAAGGATTATTGGCCTAGGATGGAATCAGGTCTTTTTAAAGAAGATGCTTATAAAATGTTAATGAAATTCATGGTGGTGCAACAGACTCCACAATGGAAAAAGAATAAAGTTCTTTTTGAAGAGATGGCTAGTAATTGGGTCGATTAACTAAATGGTTTTAAAATAAGTTCCAATATAGTCAACTAGGCACCGCTAACATGCAAATATTGTCAAAATCCCTCATAAACTAACATATGAAAAATATTCGGTTAGAAGTTTGCGTTTTTTTAACAGGGGCAGCAGTGATGGCTCTTGAAATATTGGGCTCAAGAATTTTGGCTCCATATCTCGGAACATCCATTATTGTTTGGACAAGTTTGATTGGGGTGGTTATGGCGAGTTTAAGTTTGGGGTATTTTTTTGGTGGAAAGCTTGCGGATAAAAAACCAAAATACGAAGCACTATCTTTAATAATCCTGTGCGCTGCAATCTATATCGGCCTATCTGCTTTTTTGAAAGAGCAGGTTTTAATTTTTATTCGGGCATGGTCTTTCGACTTAAGATTGTCTGCCATTCTTGCATCGTTATTTCTACTTTCTCCACCGAGTTTGCTTTTGGGAATGGTTTCGCCTTATGCAGTAAGACTTAAAGTTAGATCAGTTAATAAGAGTGGAAAAGTGACGGGAAACCTTTATGCAATTTCGACTTTGGGTAGTATTTTTGGCACTTTTTTGGCAGGTTTTTTTCTAATTGCATATTTTGGACACACAATGCTTTTAGTGGGAATTGCTTTGGTTTTATTAGTTGCATCTCTTGTGGTTTTTACTGGGGATTACAAATTTCGGCTATTTGTATTTTTGTTTATTATTGGAAGTTTTTGGGCAAGTCCACAAGTTGCCAGAAATATGCGAGGTAAAGACTTTATTGATATAGATACCAATTACAATCGCGTTTTTATATATAACAGCAATGAACCAAAAACCCAAAGGCCAATTAAAGTCATGGTTTTTGACCCAAAACTTACCCAAGCAGCTATGTTTTTGGATAGCGATGAATTAGTGTTTGGGGTGAATAAGTTTTTTAGATTAGGGGGATATTTTAAAAGTGATTTAAAAAGAACCTTAATGTTAGGCGGTGCGGCATATTCTTACCCTAAAGATTTTTTAAATCAATACTCTAGCGCCCGGATGGATGTGGTGGAGATTGATCCGATGCTTACGGATTTGGCAAAGCGATATTTTAGATTGAAAGAAAATGACAGGTTACAAGTTTTTCATGAAGATGCAAGAACTTTTCTAAACAGACAAGTTAGACTTGGGGCAAATGTTTATGATCTGGTGTATGTTGATGTTTTTAGCAGTACAAGCTCTATACCGTTTCAAGTAACCACAAAAGAGGCCGTCGCTGATATTTTTAAACTTTTGGAAGACAACGGGGTTGTACTAGTCAATCTTATTTCTACAATTGATGGTGACGGGGGTAAGTTTTTGAGGGCTCAGTACCAAACTTATAGGAGTGTATTTAGACAGGTATACCTTTTTCCGGTGGCAAACCAAGACCCTACTATTGCTCAAAATATCGTACTTGTGGCTATGAAAGGTAACAAAGTACCGGATTTTATAAGTGTAGATGGGGAAATTAATGGGTACTTGAGTCATCTTTATAAAGGGGCTATAAGTAATGATGTGCCAATATTAACTGATGATTATGCACCAGTTGATAATTATCTTTTAAAAATATTGTGATAAACTTTATATTAATAACTGTCCATGGCAACTTTTAGAAAATCCGAACAGGCAATAGATCACGATGCAGGTAGAATTCTTTCCAGAGAAGAATTAGATACCAAGCATTTGGCGGCACTGGACACAAAATCTATAATTACCTGGAAATCACCGGTTAGAGTTTTTAGAGCCAGATCCAGACGCTATTTTATAAAAATTGCACTTTTTGCGGTCGTTTTTATATTAGCTGCTATTGCATTTGAGGAGTTTGCGCTTGTGGGAGTTATCATTGCACTTGTTTTTATGGCGTATGTTTTGGCTCTTTCGGCACCGGAGACTATTGAGCATAAGATTACCAATATGGGTATTATTTCTGGTGACAGGGCATTTTTATGGGAGGAATTGGATTCTTTTTGGTTTGACAAGCGGGGCGATGATAGGCTTTTGGTTGTTCAAACAGGTTTACGTTTTCCAACGCGCCTGATAATCCTTTTGACAAATGTTTCGGAGCGAACACTTCTGGAAATGCTGGAAAAGCATTTACATTTTCATCACGGGCCGGTGCATACGCTTTTTGACAAATGGGCGTTGTTTCTCCAGGAACGAATTAATTTAGAATAAATTCCAATTTATAATTTTAAATAAAGGACGCATAAGATATAATTACTATGGTTTTTATGCGCTCGTAGTTCAATTGGAGATCCGCATGCACTACGTGCCCGGATATTTTTGAACTTTGTTCAAAAAGAGAACATAATAAGTCCCTGTAGTTCAATTGGATAGAATATTTCCCTGCGAAGGAAAAGATTGGCCGTTCGAATCGGCCCAGGGACACTTCTTCCGCATTGCGGGATCAGTGTAAACACGAGGAGGCGTCGCAGAAGCGAAGCTTGCGAGAGTTTCTCAGCTATTGTAATCGTTGTTACAATAGCGCTGCACTCTCTAAGTGGACTAGTGCAAAAAGGAGGAGTACCCAAGCGGTCATACGGGCACCGTTTCGAAAACGGTTGGAGTCGAAAGGCTCACGTGAGTTCGAATCTCACCTCCTCCGCTTTTTTTAAATATGGCAAATGTTGAGATTTTAACTCAGAAGGGTCACGACTTTTTATATATAGATGATGAGTTGTGGATGTGGGACTTGCCTGAGGAGATAGAGGATCAGAGGGATATTGCCGCGGACGCTTATGGTCGAGTTCTGGTTGCCGGTTACGGTTTAGGGCTTGTGCAAAAGTTTTTATTGGAGCGGAAGCATATAGTTGATAGTGTTTTGACTGTTGAAAGACTGCCGGAAGTATTAGACGTTTGCAAAACCAGATACGGCAAACTGTATGGCGATTTAGTTATTTGTGATTACTATAATTTTCAAACATTAGCAGGTTTTGATGCTGTAATTGGTGATATTTGGGCAAATATTGCGGAAAGACATTTGGAAGAATTTGAACAGTTTGATGAGAAAGCCCAGGAGTTGCTTGCTCCACGTGGGCAAGTTTTAGGTTGGGGAATGGATTACTTTCGATATTTACAAAAAAGGGGCAGGTATCATGATTAAAAGGATTTTCAGTGCAGGGGGGATTGTCTTGAAGAAAGTCTCAAAGGGGCCAAAAGGGCCAAAGGAGACAAAGGTTCTTTTGACTCAACATTCCGGCCATAAAGGCTGGGAGTTTCCAAAAGGACATATAGAAATTGGAGAATCTAGTGAGCAGGCGGCTCTCAGGGAAGTTGAGGAGGAAGCGGGAGTTAAGGCGGAAGTTTTGGAAAAGGCCGGGCAGTGCCAGTATTTTTATTTTGAAGAGGGCAAGCGGGTTTTAAAAACTGTCACTTTTTATCTTATGAAATATTTGGATGAGGGTGAAGCAACCACAGCTTATGAAGTTGCGGACAAGGTTTGGCTTTCTGCTAGCGAGGTTGAGGATAAGTTAACTTATAAAGGAACAAAAGAGGTTTGGTTAGAGGCACTTAAGCAGATTTTAGATTATAGATTTTAGATTTGAGAATTATAACTTAATTAACCTTAGAACTTATTTCATCGATTTATTAATTTTCAAGTGAAATCTTGAAGTAAGTATAAAATCTATCATTATAGCTAGGCCTACTAATATTATTGTGTACCATACCATGTAATCAATACCGCCGTTCGGAGCATTTTTAAAATTAATAAACCAAATAGTAGGAAAAATTAGGATTAGGTAGCTTAGCACTAAAGAAGGTAATAAAAATAAGAAAAAAATTAGAACCCTTTTCATGCCTCCAGTATAGATCACATGGAACAATAATGAAACTAAAGACTACGGGAAGTAGTAGACGACGTAAGAACGTTTTACGCACAGTCTTTTGCTTCCTCGCATCATATTATACCAAGCTTTCAAAGTGATATCGCCCAGTGATATTGACATACGATATAATGGTTAGTATAATTAACTAATGTTAAACACCAATCTAATACCCGCCAGAGATCTCCAAAAGTCTTATAAGTCTATTATTGAAGGAGTTAAAACTAAAAAGAATACAGTAGTTTTAACTACTAATAAAAAGCCCCAAGCTGCAATTGTTAGTCTCGAAGATTTAGAAAGAATCCAACAAGCGAAGGGCATGCAGGCTTCTTTAGACATGCTTAAACTGGCAATGGAAAGCAGAGAAGAACTGAAGAGCTTACCAGCCAATTTGCGCCAAAGAGCAGACGAAATTTTATACTCCAGATAGAGATGACTAAAACAATTATTGTTGATTCAGATGCAATCTTTGCAATCTACAATCCCAATGACCCATTGAATATTCAAGCAACCAAAACTTTCCAGCAGTTAATCACCCAAGGATTCCAGCTCATTTATCCAACCTCGGTTCTTTTCGAAGTAATATCACTATTTCAACGTGTTTTACCCACACCAGTAATAACTGCAAAACTCACAGAGATGATTGAAAATGACCAGTTTACAGTCCATGTCGTCGATTATGAGATCTTAAAAGAATCAGCTACACTGTTTAACCCTTCTGGCAGTAAGAAAAATACCCTAATTGATTGTTCCGTAGTTGTGGTTGCTAAAAAGATAAAGGCTTATGGTGTGTTTACATATGATAGTTTTTATGCCAAACAAGGTCTAAAATTAGCTGAAGATTTAATTGGTTAGAATTTTTTGTCAGAAAGGTAAATCTTGCATCTTCAAGCTCCAAAACTCTTCGAAGTTAGTGAAAAAGCAATAACTGAAGCGTACAGAATTTTGTCAAAGTTAGAACTCGACGAATATGCTGTATTGACGGCCCAATTGGCTTTTATTTTCTCTCAGAATCTCACTCTGCGGAGAGGGAGGGATTCGAACCCTCGATACCCTTACGGATATACCTGCTTTCCAAGCAAGCGCACTCGGCCACTATGCGACCTCTCCTGTTTGATAGGATTAGATTATATCTTTCTTTTTAATATTTGTCAGTTATGGCACTTAATCCTATAATGGTGCCGATGGATCAGAAGGAAGAAGTAAAAACTAAGACAGATATTGTAGAGGTTATTTCCTCTTATATTTCCCTAAAGCGAGCAGGTAGAAATTTTTCGGGTCTTTGTCCATTCCACGGGGAAAAAACACCTTCTTTTATGGTTTCTGCTGAGCGCCAAGTTTTTAAGTGTTTTGGCTGTGGGGAAGGGGGCGATGTATTTACTTTCTTGGAAAAAATGGAAGGATATGATTTTCGGGAGGCACTAACCGAGCTTGCTAAACGTGTCGGGGTGACCCTTAAATCTTTTAAGCCCAGCGAACAGTCGCATCTGAAAGATAAGATTTTGGCGGTAAATGAGATTGCCGAACGTTTTTATTCATACATTCTTTTGAAGCATAAAAAAGGTGAGCCGGCCAGACAATATTTAAAAGGAAGGGGAATAAATGAGGATGTTTGGAAAAAATATGGTCTTGGGTTTGCGCCAGAGGGATGGGAAAATGCTATTTCTTTTTTAAAAAAGCGCAATTTTAGCGACGGGGATGTGGCTGCTTCGGGACTAGTGATTGCCAGAGAGCGAACCCATGATAAATCCCCGCCTGCCGGCAGGCAAGGTTATTATGACCGTTTCAGGAACCGTTTAATTTTTCCATTACGAGACGGACGGGGAGTAACGCTTGGTTTTTCCGGGAGATTAATTGATATGGGAAACGGGAAAGAGCCTAAATACTTAAACAGTCCGGAGACAGAAGTGTTTCACAAAGGTTCTATGCTGTTTGGTTTAGATATTGCGCGCGACGAAATTCGCAGTAAAAATGAGACTCTTCTTGTAGAGGGTGAATTTGACGCGCTGTCTGCACACCAGATTGGGATAAAAAATGTGGTTGCCTCCAAAGGAACGGCTTTGACCGAAAAGCAGATCGCCACTCTTTCGAGACTTTCTGAAAATGTTGCCCTTTGTTTTGATACGGATCTTGCCGGGGATAAGGCATCCAGACGAGGGATTGAACTGATGGATATGGCTGGCTTGACCGTTAAAGTGGTAAAGCTTGGCAAGTTCAAAGACCCCGATGAATTTTGTCAAAAAGATTCGGCGGGTTTTAGCAGGGCAGTTCTTGGGGCTTCCAATATTTATGATTATTTTTTGGAATCGACAACCAAACGATATGACGGATCAACAGCAGACGGGCAGAAGAAAATAGGACGAGAAATTTTACCTATACTTTCCAAAATTACCGATGATATGGTTAGAGCTCATTATGTTGGAAAACTGGCCAAAGTTTTGGATCTGGATATAAGTTTAGTGTCGGTTGCAGTTGAAAAAAAACAAAGTGAGGTAAATATAAAAAATGATGAGCGAATACCGACCGCAGGTTTAGGTGCGGAACCTGGCGAAAAACTTTCTTTGGAGGAATTTTTCCTGGTTCTTTTTTTGCTTAGTGATGAGGTCAATAAGGTGATTTTGAAAAATATTGAGCCTGGAGATTTTGAAAAAGAGGATTGTTTGCGTTTTTGGAAGTGGTTATCTGATATAATTAGAACTTCAAAAACTAAGAACACTCAAAAACTTTTAAAAAATCTGCCAATAGATCTTGTTAAATTTGTCGATAGCCTTTATTTGGTAAACATAGGAAGCGAGTTTTTGGACAAAGAGTTGGCAAATTCGGAGCTTTTAAAGTTGGCTGATAAGATAAGAGAGAATTCTATACGGCGAAAACTTTTGGAAGTTTCCCAAAAAATTCGAATAGCAGAAAAAAACGAAAATAGTGAGCAGATCAAGTCTTTGACGCTAGAATTTAGTAAACTATCTAAAGGACTTCTGAAAAAAGATTTACATGATTAAAAAGACAACAGCAAAAACCAAAGTAAAAAAGATTACATCTGGTGCCGGGAAAATAGATTCTGGTGACGCGGTAGAAGCCAAAAAGATTGACGTAAAACTTGAAATACGAAAGCTTTTAAAACGCGGTCGTGAGCAGGGTTTTATTGCTCAGGAAGACGTTTTGGCAATTTTCCCGGCCCCTGAGTATGCAATTTTGGAAATTGACGACTTGTACCTTAAGTGTCTTGAGGAAAGTATTGATGTTTTTGACACTCTGGAAATTGATATTACCGATAGTACCAAGTTGGCCACAGAGCTTGAAAAGGAACTTGAAAGCTTGGCGACACTTGAGGAGGGATACCTTTCGGATCCGGTACGAATGTATTTGAGAGAGATCGGTAGGGTTTCGCTTTTGACATACGACGAGGAAGTGTCCTTGGCCAAACGAGTGGAAAAGGGAGATAAAAAAGCGCGCGAAAAACTGATAAATGCTAATTTAAGACTGGTTGTTTCGATTGCCAAAAAGTATGTAAATCGAGGATTGACTCTTTTGGATTTGATAGAGGAGGGTAATATTGGCTTGATGCGTGCAGTTGCCAAATACGATTGGCGTCGTGGTTATAAATTTTCAACATATGCAACCTGGTGGATAAGACAGGCCATTACCCGTGCGATTGCGGACCAAGCAAGAACAATCAGAATTCCAGTCCATATGGTTGAGACGATCAATAAATTTAACAGGGTTTCTCGGAAGTTAATGCAGGAGTTTGGACGGGAGCCGACACCGGAGGAAGTTGCACTGGAAATGGAAGTGCCGCCAGAGAAGGTTCGCGAAATTATCAAAGTCTCGCAAGAACCGGCATCACTAGAAGCGCCGGTTGGTGAAGAGGAAGATTCGCGCTTGGGAGATTTTATTCAGGACGTATCTGCTTCTCCTGCTGAGCAGGCGACACAAGCACTTTTGAAAGATCATATCCGCGAGATGCTGGATACATTATCACCACGTGAAGCTAAGGTTTTGGAGTATAGATTTGGTTTGGAGGACGGAAAACAAAGAACGCTTGAGGAAGTGGGTAAAGAATTTGGAGTCACTCGTGAGAGAATAAGACAAATTGAAGCAAAAGCGATTCGAAAATTGCGTCATCCCACCCGTGCGAAAAAACTTCGAGATTATTTATAAGTATTTTTGTGCTTTAATATCTTCATGAAATTAGGAAAAGGGAAAGAGCTGTTTTTTGTTTTTTTCCTGTTTACTATTTTTTCGCTTCTAATTTTTTGGCCAATATTTTTGGGAAAAGTTAATTTAAATGGCAATTTATTAGTATCTTTTTACCCGATATTTGGCAAAAATTTGCCATATAAAAATATTATTGGGTTGGATCAACTAAGGCTCTATTTCCCAAACTATACTTTGGTTATTGATCAATTAAAAAATTTTAATATTCCACATTGGAACCCCTATATTTTTGCTGGCAACCTTAATATTGCAAGCTTGCAGAGTGCAGTTTTTTATCCATTTAATGTTTTTGGATTAATCATGCCGCAGTTAGAGTTTTGGCATTTACTGCGAATAAGTCCACTGGTTTTAGGAAGTTTTTTTATGTTTATCTACCTTAGAAATCTTAAACTTTCGATTTTGGCCGCTTTTTTCGGGGGACTTTCTTTTGGTTTTAGCCCTTTTATTTTAACTTGGGGGGAAGAGCAGGTAATAACACCACATACGATAATTTGGTTGCCGCTTGTTTTATATTGTGTTGATAAACTGATTGAGATAGATACTGTTAAGCGGATATTATTTAGAAAATTTTGTTTTTTGGCTATTTCCTTTTCTGTTGCTTTTTCGGTTTTTGCGGGTTTTATTCAACTGTCAATTTATATGCTTGTTGTTGCTATTTTATATTCTATATTTAGACTGGGGCAAAGTAGGGCGAAGGTTAAGTTTGGAATTATCATATTTGGTTCAATGGTGGTCGGACTTCTTATTTCTGCTATTCAGATTTTACCTACTGTTGAGCTTTATTTATTGTCGGCAAGAGCGGTTGTGGCATCTCACGGAATTCTTAATAGTTTTTTACTCCCACCAGAGGCGCTTTTGACATATCTTGCACCTGATTTTTTTGGAAACCCTGCCAATTGGAATTTTTTTAGAGGCGGGATCTCCACTTACTATGAGAGTGTCATGTTTATAGGTACTTCGGCACTTTTATTCGCGCTTTACGAGATCTGGGAGGGAAGGCGAGAAAGTTTGTCGAAATTTTATTTTTTGCTGGGTTTTGGCGCATTGGTTCTTACACTTGATAGTCCGATTGCAAAATTATTTCTACTACTGCCAGTGCCGGTACTTTCCACTTCTATTGCAAACAGGTTACTTTTTATTTCGACCTTTTGTTTCGTGGTTTTGGCATCATTTGGTCTTAATAGATGGCTTTTGGCACGGGATAAAAAGATTTTGAAATATATAAGTTTTCTTGGCTCATTATATTTTTTTGTTGCCCTGTATCTTTTTGGGGTAAAGGTATTTGGATGGTCATATATTGCGTCTGGTGGTCTGGGAGAAGCTGAGACTTTAAGAATTACACTTCGAAATTTGGTTTTGCCAATTGGTTTTTTTGTGCTGATCTCATTTGTTGTGATTATTGCCTGTTTGAAAAGATTTGCCGGTAAAAAGAATATTATTGCGACCCTTATTATTTTATTTGCCTGCTTGGAGCTTTTCTTTTTCTGCCGAAAATACTTTTCTTTTACAAACAGAGTAAATGTTTTTCCGGAAATTGCTCCAATTGCTTATGTTCAAAAAAATCAAGGTTTTTTTAGAAGTTGGGGGATTGGTCAGGCTAACCTTGAAAATAACTTTTCAAGCCAGTACAAGATTTATTCTCCAGAAGGATATGATTCTTTGAACATACTTTCTTATGCCGAGTTTACAGAGGCAATGCAGCATGGTTCTTTAGGTGATGTGAGTTTTAGAGCAGATGCAGGAATCGGTCGCGGTATGACTGTTGAGCTTTTAACAAACGTAAACCGAAGAAAACTGATAGATATGATTGGTGTACGTTTTGTTATTGCAGAAAGTATAGATTTTGAGCTACTTGAGGTCTTTAATTTTGTTAAAGTGTTTGATGAGGGTACAAATCAACTTGGAAAACACTTTGCTGTTTTCGAAAACACTCAAGTATTACCCAGAGTGTTTTTGGCATCAAACTATGAAGGACCGCCGAATGTTGCAACCATTAACAAAACTGAAGGACAGATCAAGGAAGAGCGCAGAAGGTTAATACCCCAGAAGTTACTGTCCAGCGGTTTTGACTGGCGAAATGTACTTGTTCTTGAGGAGCCTTCGCCGATTTCGCCACAGTTTGGGCCAGGGACGGCGGAGATTTTTTCTTACAAAAATAACGAAGTAATTATTAAAACCCAATCAGACCAGCCAAAACTGCTTTTTCTTTCGGATAATTACTATCCGGGTTGGAAAGTTAAGATTGACGGGGAAGAAGGTAAAATTTTACGGGCAAATTATACTTTTCGGGCGGTACCTTTAATTGCCGGCGAACATGTAGTACGGTTTTACTATGACAGCCAAACTTTTAAAATCGGCTTGTATCTATCAATTTTGGGCTTGTTGAGCCTTGTAATTTATTTGATTTATAAAAATTCAACTCTTTTACCTAAAATATTTCCAAAAAGAGAATAAAGGGTAAGAATTCCAGATGCTGAGCATATAAAAACAGTTAATTACTATTCCGCCGCCAATTAAAGCTTTTGCAAATATAGGCAATTTTTTATTAAATGCGGGTAAAACAATCAAAAATATCAAGGGAATAAAATCTAAGCCATATCTGTAACCATATTGAGATGCTCCAATGCCCATATATATCAGTGAGGGTATTGCTAAAAATATTATTGCAATAATTGCTGATCTTGTATAAGAAGTACGTTTTGTAGCAAAAATATATAAAAATAATGGTGAGGTGAACCAAATTGCCATCCCCATTCCATTTGCTTTAAGGTAGGGAAATTTTAAAACCATTTCTACTTTTTCTTTTAAAACGGGTTCTGGTCCACGTAGTAATAGAGTGTATAAATTTGCCGGAATATGTATTGCACTAAACCATCCAAGCTGATTGTTAATGTAATTCTTATCTAAAACCGAAACATTTCTTGTATAACCTGTATCAAAATATGAATGAAATCGGCGATTATTATATATTCCTAAAAGAATCAGTGAGAAAATTACAGGAATAAATAAGAGATAAAGACTTTTTTTATAGTTGTAATTCTTATAATTGCTAATAATTTCAAATATATAAAAAAAGATTATTCCAAATAGGGTTATTCTTGTGCTTCCAGCTGCAGCCACTAAAATACCGATTATTAACCAACGTCGTTTTGTAAAATATTCCAATAGGGATAAAACTATGAATGACATACCTACCGCTTGAGGTAAATATGCAGATATATTAACAAGACCTACAAAGTATAAAACAGTTCCAAAGACAAAAAAATTTGCTAACCAAAAGCTATCTGAGCCCGAAAATTTTAATTTTTTTGATATTTGGTATATGGCAATAAAAGTAATTGCCAATGAGAGAAAAGATAAATATATTTGGGGAAAATCTCGACCCCAAATATAAACAAAAGGTATTAAGATAACGGAGGGTATAGGTCCAAAAAATAAATATTGTTTACCTTTGTAGTCCACATAATCTCCCGGAGGAAGGTTATTAGGACTTAAGAAAAGATCATTTTGTATAAAGCTTTGGGCTAAGATCGAAAAGTGTCTATCATCAACAAACCAAGTTGCTTTGTGAATAATTATGCCCGAGAATACTGCAAAAACAAAAATAATTAAAGGTAATATGTATGGATTGATTTTAGGAAATTGTAAACGCATAGGGCCAATAATAGCAGACTAATCAATAATTTATTTTAAGGAGAAATCGACAGAAAGATTTATGGAAACTTCGTTTTGGCCTGGCTGGATCTGACTGGCTTTTTGAACTAAATCACTTTCGGCTTTAGCCATCATAGGGACAGGATAACCATAGTCTCCCTGCTCTGTAATTTTTACAACTTTGCCAATATTTCTACCGGAGGCTTTTGCCAACTCTTGAGCCTTTTTCTTGGCCATCTCGACCGCTTTTTCGCGGGCCTGGCTTTTGGCTTCTTCCAGTTTAGTGTCACTTAGTGTCAGTTGGGGACCATACAGGTTGGTAGCACCGTTTGACGTAAGTGCTGCAATAATTTCGTCTGTTGTTTCAAAACTACGGATGGTAATTTCCAGACTGGTTGAAAATTGGTTTGTTGATGGTCTTGGCGGGGCGGGGTACATCATGGGCTCCTGCCTGCCGACAGGTAGGGTTTCGTATCCTTGGCCTGCAGAAATATTTTGGGTTTTAATGTCTTTTTCTTCTACTTTTAACTGTTTAAGTT
>CAYHKI010000007.1:0-16861 GCA_964357165.1 uncultured Gammaproteobacteria bacterium
GAAGAAAAAGAAGTCATCAAAGAAGTGGTCAAGGAAGTCAAAGTTGTGGATGAGGAAAAGGTGAATAAATTGGCAGACGATAAATTTAATCAGCGAACAAGCGAAAATCAAAAACTTGGTAATCAGGCTAAGAAACTTAGACACGATGAAAACCTAAATCAAATCATGCAATATGCCAAAGAAAACAAAAGTATTACAAACCAAGATATTCGTGATTTATTGCATGTTTCCCAAAGTACCGCTACCAATTATTTAACAAGTCTGAGTAATAGTGGTATGCTCAAAGTAGACAAGAAAGCCAAAGCCACCACTTACAACTATTAGCGTTGTAAAGTGTTAACAGGCTAACAGGTTAATATGCCCAAAACCAACCTTACGGATGATACAGCTTTAATCTCCAAGGTATTCAGAACAGTCAAATCACCTCAAGCTGTTTCTGATTTACTCAAGGACTTACTAACCGAAGAAGAAATAATTGATTTAGCTCAGAGATTAAAAATAGCCAAGCTAATAATATCTGGCAAGAATTACGATGAAATCTCCAAGAGTGTTGATACCAGTACCGCTACTATATCCAAGATTGGTCAAGCCATTAAATATGGTAATCACGGTTTTACCAAAGTTTTCAAAGCCAAGAGTAAATGACTGATTTAGTAACTGTCCCCAGAGAAATACTTGAGACCATACTCCCATTTCTCAAAAATACTCCTCTTGAATCCAAGATATCTAAACTACTCAAAGCTCCAGAGTTTCCCGCCCAAGCCAAAGTTGAAAGAGTTATAGACGGTGATACCATAGTTTTATCTTCCGGCACAGTGGTCAGATACGTTGGTATTACTTCACCTGAAAATCACGAAGCATTTGATCAAGATTCCACTGAATTTAACAAAAAACTCGTGGAAAACAAAACAGTCCAGCTTGAATACGATTCTTACAAGGCTGATAAATTTGGGAGAATACTAGCTTACGTCATATCAAACGGAAAAAACGTGAGTGTGGAGCTAGCCAAACATGGTTTAGCTCAAGCTGTCATCTACCAAAAGCGCAAACCTTTCATTTACCAAGATCAAATTCTCAAAGCTCAAAGCTATGCTAAGAGGAAAAAGTTGGGAATGTGGAGCGATAATATTCCCTAATTGATAAACAAATAAAAATACTCTTATCTGGCCTTAGAAGCCGATATTTTATTATCGTTCCGTGCATCAATTAAAATAATCGATTTTTCACCCTGTAATCCCAAGCGATTTAGTATTTCGGCCAGTCTTTTTTCTTCGTCAAGTGTGAAAAATATTATTATTTTTATTGCTTTGTTAGCATTATTGGCTTTTTTATAAATTTCTACCTGATTTTTAAGATTTGCTTCTAACTGAGAATTACTAGCTAATTTGAACTCGACTAAACTTTTGTTAGCTGAACCCTTGGATACTTTTCCATCCACGGGACCTCGGCCATTATTTACCTCTGTATCGAATTCATAATCCGATCTAAACCAAGTCATTCTATAAAATATCTTTAAATCCTCTTCTCTTCTAATACAGTTTCCATTTTTATCGTAAAAACCGCGGTAGCCATCATTGTTTTCAATAACCTGCTTGAGAAATTGAGCCCGTTCAAGCGCTTCATCATAAGAGTCTGTTTTATACAACTTAAAAAATGGGGTCTTACTTAGAAGCATAGATAAAGTTTTGAATTTTTCCAAATATAAATCTTCAGAAAACGCAACTCTTTGAGAACTAATGCTTTCCGCCCTATCGCCTCGATCTTCTTTAAGTCGAATGTAATAATCAATTAATTCTGGGAATTCCCAAATAGCATTTCTAGCCGTCTCACCTTTTTCTTTTTGGGTAGGTTTTTCAGACAACACTCTATCTAAGTAATTATTGAGTTTTGCCCTGAGTTCATTATTCTGAATGGAGTATGGAAGAGCAAAAAATTCCTTTACTAAGTCACTTCGATTTATCCACGTATCTTCCTTTGCTAGCATATCTTTTGGGGTAAGAATTACATAATCATCAGGGTTATTACCAAATCTGGGTAGAAAAAATTCTCTATCTGCCCAGGATTCAGTATCATAAACAAATTCTGCTTTTTGAACACGAAAGCTGTCGCATAATTTTGAATCGATATATTTCTTCGCAAAATTTTCCGTTAATGCACATAAGTAATTCTTTATTAGATTAGTTGTGAAATCACTAATATTATCTTTTCCAACACCATCTTTAATTAGACAGAGTTTTTCTAAATGGGCACTTTTTGTTATTTGCTCCTCCCCATAGTTACTAAAAATTTGACTAAAATTGTTGTTTAAGGATTTTGCAAAATCATCTCCCAAGCCACTTCCGCTATTGCCATTTTGGGAAAAACCTAGCCAGTTTTGCCTAACTTCACTGAATTTATAAAGACTAGATAATAAACCAGAATTTATATTTCCAGAAATCGACTTATTTTTAAGAAATCCTAAATAACTAATTATTTCTGTATGAAGCTTCTGATATTCCGGTTTCTTACTATTAAAAAGTAAAAATGGGTCAATAAATAAGGGTAAATCAGCAACTAATGAGATATCAAATAAGCCTTCCTTATCTAAAAGAGATTTATCGATTCCGAAGAAATCGGAAAAAAGGAGGTTGGGAGCATCATCTGAATTCATATCATTTAGTAGAAGCGATTCTACTCCCAAAATCAAATATTTACCATACTATCGGTTAGAGACTAGTTCGCAAAGCTCAAAGCTATGCCAAGAGGAAAAAGTTGGGGATGTGGAAATAATTTAACTGGATACTAAAACCGTAAATGCCACTGCAATTAATCCTGTGCCTGTTATTTCAGTTCTCACTCCACCTCTCCACTCAGGAGTAAAAGCATTCTTAAATCCTAGTTTTCCCTCATCTGGTATTTGGCATGGCGTGCATTCTTCCCAAACATGAAACTCCGCTCCTGAAACTGGAATTGTTACTGTTGCGCCCTCAGTATCCCGCCAATCAATACCTTTGGTGAAAAAGTTTCGGCGTGATTGTTTGGGTTCAAAATTACCTTTCATTTCAGCCACTGCTTCCCAAAATTTCTCAATATCCGTAAAAGTGGCTTGCCTGTGATCATCGGGGATTCTTGAGGTTTGAGAATATGTCCCCATCAAATTGTCCGTGTGATATCGGTCTCCTACTAAACCTTTACTTTTTTCTGCCATTACCTCAGTTACTTCTTCCATTTCCATTCTCTGTAACTTTAGCTTGGGCTTAAATCCCTGTTTGGCTAAGAATATATGGACAATTTCACCCTCTTGCACACTCATAATTCACTCTTCCGATTGATCTAGTATTGCTTTATCTACTGGCGGTACTTTTTCATCGAGTAACTTTACCCAATCTTCCACAGCTGTTTTAAATTGTTTTGGGTTAGGATGTCTAAACTTTTCTAACAAAGTCGTGGGTAAATGTTTGCCCAGATAATACATCCCATTGGCCGATTGTCTAAATTTTAATTTTGTCTTAGTGTCTTGGTCTAAATCAATTTCATCTGCTATTAGAGTATCGTCGCGTGCTCCATCCCATTCTTCTTTATAAATTCGCTGCCTAGCAAATATTTGCCTAATTAGATCTTTTAGCTCATTGTCGTTCTCAATTTGTGGCATATTAAGTTATGATTCTTTATTAAGTAGGGAATAGAGTGTTAATGTAATTTCAGTGGACACTATCGTAGACTTGCCATCAGTTCCAAATTTAGCTTTTAAGGCGACCTGTTTGCCTGTGAACACTCTGGCAATATAACCGGTCTTTTCCGTATTTTCTCCTAATCCATCAATTTTCTGTCCATCTTTGTCAAAGATATTACTCACCACGTCAGTAACTTCTTTGGGACTAATTGTTAATAATTCAGTGATCAAAAAATACGGCAAATTTAGTTCCTGTCTATTTTTAATCATTTCTTCAACTACAGGCCCAAATTTCTTGACTATTTCAGCTTGTTCTTCCATTTTTTGAACATCTACTTTTGCTCTATTCAAATTTTCTCTCAATTGGTCAGCATTGGGAAACTGACTTAAATCACGGCCTTCGTATAGCTCAATTAGTTTGTGTGAAGTTTGCCACCTTTTTTGATAATTCTGGATTAAAGCAGAGGTAAAATTATCTAAAAAACCTCGCGTCTGCTGATTCATTTGTTCGCTGTTACCAATTAAGTCTTTTCTACCCATATGATACATAATATAAGACAATTTTCAAAAATCAAGATTATCCCATAATTGACATAACCGACTCTTATTAGTAAAATACAAACATGTCAGACAAGCACGAATCAGCTCAGGCATTTCACGATTATTTCATAAAACAGCTTAAAAGTGGAAATCTGCCCCTCGAAGATCTTCCCAATCTGAAACAGGCTTATCATCTTGAACAAACCGGTGAAGCACAGTCTTTACCTGCCGAACCCTCAGATCTTGTTAAATACCTCTCCTTAGTAGCAAGATACAATTTGTATCTGGCAATTCACGGCAAAAACAGTCTCGAAACAAAACCAATTTCAGATGAGCGAAAAGCCGTTATCACAGAATTAGAACATTTAGAAAGAGAAAAACAGAAGAGTGACAAAAAAACACCAACTTCGCCTATTACTGATAAATAATTAACCGTGACTATTTACAAAGAAGGATCTGGAATTTTAGGTTTACCTCTATCAAAGGCTCTCAAGCCAGATACAGTGATCCAAAGCACTTATGCTTTTATGCTTAGACAAGATCAAAACGGCCAAGATATAATTCAAAATCTATCAGCCAAAGTTATAAATGATCACGAAGTACAGATAGATTTAAATCCAACCGTAATTATCGATTTGGTCGACCCTGATTCCGATCCATATAAACTTCGTGAAATCGAATATTGGATAGTTCGGGGTCTTGTCACTTTGCAAAGATTTACGCTGGTGTATAAAGCAAAATAGCTCAGCTATTAACGAATTAGCACGCTACAAGGCTAAACTGGTTCACTTTATATTTATTTGTATCCACTCACCTAAATTAACACCACCATTGTAAACAATTGGGCCTTCCCCTTTTAATGGCTCTTCAAACATTTTAAAAGCCGTTTCCATCTCCATATTGCTCAAATCCCCCCTGGCTTTAGTTGCGTTGTTCTCCATTCGTCTTTGTTTTATTTCCTCAACTGAAGTATTCACATAAATAAGTTTAAAATTGGCTCCGCACTTTTTTGCAATTTGTCTCTGTGTTTCTCTTTCGGATAATTTCAGACTTCCACCATCAAATACCACGTTTTTATTATCACCCAATAGTTTATTAAGTTTTTCATATGCTAGTGAATATGCTAAATTCCAATCATCCTGATTTGGATGTCCTTCTCTCCACATATTTCTTTCCTCCATAATGTCATCTATAGAAACTAAATTTAGTCCAAAGTTTTTAGTTAATTCTTTTTGCAAAGTAGTCTTACCAGCGAATGGAAGCCCAGTTATTGAATACAAGATTGGCATTTTTTCTAAATGTTTATCAGTATAAATCAACACATTTTGGCCTTTGAAATTTAAAACATCTCTTTTAACTTCAAATTCCAGGTTTTTTGCATAATCAACAAGTGATTCCAACCAGTTTATATTTGCGACTTTAACTAATGGCTCGTCAATTACACAACAAGGCAATAACAAAAAGTCCTTGTCATATTTCTTGCATGCATTAATAATTTGCAAATTTGAGCCGTGAGCATGTAGTCCAATCAATAAATCAAAATCTGTTGCCAGTTTTTCCTCAAACACTCCCATTATTCTTGGAACCTTAATAATTTCTTCATTTTTCAAAAGCATTCGCCTTTCAGTATTTAAATCTTTGTATTTATGCAGATATACCTCATTAACAGGATCAACAACCGTTGCTTGCCACCCTTGATGAATCAAAAGTAATGACAACAAACCCTTACCTCCACCCACATCCAACACTTTACTTGGACGGTATCTGGAAGTAAGCCACTCTTGCAGTAGCTGAAACCGAAACTTTTTATTTAATCTTCGAACTTTGTTGAATTGTTTGGCCATTGTAATATTAAATTTTCTTAAGCATCCCTATTTCTCTATCCATATAACCAAGCTTTAAATAAGAGTCATGCGCATACTTATTGGGTGCAAATACTTCTAACCAGACACTATCACAACCTTGTTCCTTTAAATATTCTTCCATTTTTTGGATTAATATTTTTCCAATACCTTTTCCTCGGTACTCTTCATCAACATACAAATCATCGATTTGCCCTACTTGCGTTGGTTCCACTTCCAATAAATTATCTTCGGTTTGTTTATCAAGTACAAAGCCAAAAACATATCCGATCACTTTCTCATTATCCACAGCAAAATATATTTTGCCATTTTTCTCTTTCAAATTTTTTAAACTCCGTTTTAGTGCCACCTCTCCAAATCCCAGCAATTTTCGAATTCTCTTAATTGGATCTGTTGTCACCACAAAATCCTGCAGTTTTTCGATAAACCGTCGAAATAGTTCCTGATCGTTATCTCTATATTCTCTAATTGAAACACTCATCAAGTAATTTTACACAATTTACACTCTTTTAACATGCTAAAAGGCTAATATTGAGTTTACAAGAGTGTTATAAAACTTTTCTGATTTTACTTCCAAAACAATTTTTACTTTTGGTTTTTGATTGAGGTCGATAACAGATTGACCCTGTGAAGTAATTCTTAAACCTTCCAACTTAGTTTTTTTAATGATTCGTTGGTTAATAATAGAAGAAACAGCCAATGGATCGTAAAAATAACGAAAATCGTTTTTATTAGCTAGTAAGGTCTTTTTAATAATTAGCCCTTCTTTAGTTTTTGGATTTAACTTTTCAATTTGGTTATTTAATTTTTCACTTACCGGAGCTTGGCGAGTAGCATCCATAGGGACTAATAGTATTTTTAAGCTTGAGGTTAGAACAATTTTCGCTGCCTCTGGGTCTAAATAAAAATTATATTCAGCCAGTTTTTCAGGTTTAACGTTTCCAGCTACATTTATTGCGCCACCCATAATTACTACCTGGTTAATTTTAGAGGTAAATTTATATCCATAATTGAGCATTGCTTTGGCTATATTGGTTAATGGTCCCAAACAAACTAAAGTAATCGATTTGCGGCTCAAACACACTTCTTGTTCCCAAAAGTTATTTATATCATTATTTTGTTTAATAACGATGGGAAGCAGATCCTTTAAAAATACTAACTTTGAGGAATTAACAATGTCTTTTGTGGGAAATTTATTTTTTAACGCTGATTTATTTAATGGCGAATTTGCACCCGCAATTACTGGAACATTTTGATCTAAATAAGTCATTATTTTGTCTATATTTTTTGCTCCTGTGACGGAAGGAGTTAATCCACGCACTGTAGTTATTCCTGCTATTTCAAATTTTTTACTTGCGATTAACATAGCGATAGCGATAATGTCATCCA
Source organism: uncultured Gammaproteobacteria bacterium (assembly GCA_964357165.1). Classification (GTDB taxonomy): domain Bacteria; phylum Patescibacteriota; class Microgenomatia; order Curtissbacterales; family GWA2-41-24; genus CAYHKI01. Next base: position 7,444 of record CAYHKI010000007.1, read on the forward strand.
TACCGCAATCAGTATCAATAATTAGCTTAGTCATAATTTGAATCTAAGGCCAATAAATCTGCAGGTTTTGTAACAAGATATGTTGATAATCCAGCTTGTTGAGCAGGAATTAAATCAGTCGTTACCTGATCGCCAACTGAAACAATTTTTTGATTTGGGAACTGTTTTGCAATTTGTTCAAACACTTGTGCTTTATTCTTAAAGTTTTCAGCTGTAAAAACTTGCGAAAGACAGTTATCTATTTCTAAATATTTCAAGACTTTGTCAACCCAAACTTTCGGCGATGAAGATAATACAATTAGCTGCTTTCTTTTTTCTGCAATTGCCCGAACTACATTACCACTGCTTGAATCAGAAATAAGTTGTGCAGGATCAAGCTCACCCCAAACTTGATTAAAATATTGTTCCCTAGAAATATTTAGTGCCTGCGAAATTCCTCTACTTAAGGGAACTTTGTTACGCAAACAATTTTCAACTAGCTTTTTATTTCCACAAAATTTGGCAGCATTTTCCAATACCTGCTTTTCCAAAGATGATCCTGAGTATGTGTTACTTGGATTATCAAACGGATATAAAGTGCCATCCATGTCCAATACCATAACCTCAGCCTCAGCGGGATTGCCTTCCCGATACATAACTTTAAGAAACTCACTAGACAATTTGGGATTGGCTAATAAGTTTTGACAATAATCAATAAAATCTAGGACAAATTCTTTAGGAGCTGAATTAGCAAATGATTCTTTGAGGAATTTAAGTTGCGTGCCAGCTGTAGCAAATCCAGCTCTATTTATTTCCGAAAAAGTTAAATTTGTTTGTCTAAACAAATCAGCGTTAAATTGCAGTAGTTCCAATGAGGCGGGTAGTAAATTCTCCCGTGGAAAAATTGCAGTTTTTGGAACATTGAAAGGCAAAAAATAAGGATAGTTTTGGTTATCCTGAATTGAACCACCCAAAATTGTAAAGTCGCGTGACAAAAGGAACGCCATCCCAGTAGACCAAGGAGTTTTATCGCCAGCTTTAATTGTCATAAAAGTTTCCGGAGCAATTCCGGTTTGTGCTTGAAATTTTTCCAATCCCGACCAATCATTACCACCAAAACTAGCCGCGCCAAAAACCGCTTGAATATTGATATCGGGTTTATTTTGCCTGACCAAATTAGTTATTTTGGCCGCCGTTTCACCACGAGCCAAGACATCGTCAACTAAAAGTAACTGCGACAAATTCTTTTCCTTAAGCCAATTTTTTAATAACAATATTTGTTTATCAGATTCTGGAGTTCCTGGCCGATTAGTCAGTTTCCCTGCTGGATTTCGGCACAAATCCAAACGAAAAGTATTACCACTTGGAGAAGGTACAAATCGGTCACACACAATTACGCCAGAATTAAGATTGTCTGTTAGAAAATCTTGCGCGCGAGCTACTAACCAATCATAAACTTCTGTCATATCAGTGGTTCGAAAGTCCATTTTTGCCGGCCTATAAGTTTCTACAACTTTTGTCAGTTGTTTTTCCTGTTCAATACCACAATCTTGACCTAAGGCCATCATAACTGGCCTTAAATCCATAGCCAATGTGTATGAATATGGAGTAGTGATTTCTTCAGTCATATTATTGTTTTTGAGCCAAATAGAAATAACGCGGTTTACCATCCACTTGATATTTATCACCATTGGGAACCAACCTAGCAAAAGAAAATCCCGCAGCTAAAAACTGAAATTCTTTGACATCTAGCCATTTTTTATTTATAGATCGTCCGCATATAGCAACAGCTCCCAAAGCAATCGCTTGATCAATCCTAGTCTGGCTTAATTCAGTGCCGATCCCAGATCTTTGTAAATTTACCTTGACACAGGTTTCGTTATCATAGAAAGCCTCTGTTCTAAGATTGACATCAAAAAAGTCAGCAATCGATTTTTTTATTTTGACTGGATTTTGTTGTTTATATTTTTTGCTAATCAGGTTATCTAATCTGGCAAAGCCACCAGTTGTAAAGCTAACTACTTCCAGATTTTGCCTAGCTAAGCTAATCATCCCTGGCACATAGGTTGTAAGCATTTCTGGAAAATCTTTGGAAATAAGCTCTGATTTAGGATAGGCTTCTTTTTTACTAACAACTTTGCATTTAGGACAAAAGGCATCCTTAAGAAAATCGCCGCACTTTGGACATTTATAGCGTTCGTACCACGGATAATTGCCAAAGGCTTCCTGGTAAGTATCGGCCATATCATCTTTGTCTTGATTTGAAAAACTGGAATAGACGGCCAAGGCTTGTCGCCAGGTTTGCCAAGTAAAATTGCTTATATCAGTTTCTGAGTTCATAGAAATTTTGTTAAAATTTGTTTATAAACTTTAGTGGCTTTTTCTAAACTGGAAATTTCCACAAACTCACCGGCTGAGTGTTGATTTTGCCCTCCAGCTCCAAAAACAAATTTAGGAACTTTAGGGTAAACCGCATTTAGTAAAGCCGTATCAATAAATCCAGTATAAAAAGTATTTGTAAGGCTAATATTGGGAATTTCTGAGGACAAAATATTGGAAAGTGTCTTAAATAGATTAGATTCAAAATTAGGCACCCAAGGAGAGTAATCAAAATTTACCTTAATGTTCTCCAAACGTAAGTTATTTGTTTGGCAGATTTGCGAAAGTTGAGAAATTACAAGTTTGGCGTTAACTTCAGCTGTAGCCGGTCTAACTTCCAAAATAAATTCGCCGTAATCGGGGATAATATTACCGATTTGGCCAAACTGTTTTTCAGATGTCTTAGAGTTTACTAGATACCCACCACGCAAAAAGGCTAAATTACTTGTAGTTAATCCTAAAAATGGGTCGAAATAATTATTTAGATTGGTTTTCAAAGATAAAGAGGACAGGACAAATTGATCAATGACGTTGACTCCCAAATATGGTTTGGCGGCCGATCCACTTTTACCACGTACTACACCTGTTATTTCAATTAGTCCTCGACAACCACTGCTTAAATTGGGTTTTCCATCCAGAGACAATATTAATTTGGGTTTTTTAATCAAGGGATTAGCTACATACGCTTTCATGCCGGCAAAGTTATATTCCTCATCTCCATAAAACAGGATTCCTAACTTGTCAGGATTGATTTTGGGATAAACTTCAGTCAAAGCAGATATAAAAGCCGCCAACGATCCTTTCATGTCAGCCGCTCCCAAACCAACAAGATTTCCGTTAGAAACAGCAGGTTTAAAAGGATTAGATTTCCAACCCGGACTGGGTGGCACAGTGTCCATGTGGCCAACCACAAACAGCTCTGTATTTTTCGGTGCAGCCACCAAATTAAATTTCTTGGTATTTCCTAAATATTGGCGCGAAAGTGAGATTTTGGGTAAGTTTTTCTGAAAATAAGTTGCAATATATTTACCCAACAAAACTTCGTCGGTATTATTACCGACGTAACTTGGAATCGAAACCAATTTTTTGGTTAAGTTAATGCTATCCATATGGGTAGGTGAGGAGAATTGAACTCCCATTTCCAGCTCCACAAACTGGCGTGTTAACCATTACACGACACCCACCAAAAAACCTCCCGTTCTTTACGCACGAAAGGTTCGTGTGCAAGGAACGAGAGGTGGCCAAAAAAAATGACCGCTTCCCGCGGTCCCATCCTTATTTCTCTAAATAATTACTATTTAGAGCTCTTAGTCTGGCTCAACCGGTGAGGGTGATTTCAGATGATTTATTTTTACAGTTAATCTTCTGTCTGATATTTGGTCAGCTCCTTTGGGATCGTGACTCCCATGCAAACGGATTTACTAATTACAAATATTGTAACAGCCTGTAGTGAGAGGTGTCAATAACCAGTTTTATGTTTCAAGGAATTTAGCCACAGAATCGGCCAATTCCTGCCAATGGTTAGTAAATCCATGATCCGCACCAGGTATTATTTCAAACTCAAAGTTATTTTTGCCCTTGATTGTATTTCTAATTAAATTCATACAGTCAGATACTCTGCCATAACAATATTCATCCTCACTGCCGTAAATAACTAGAGTGGGCTTATCAATCTGTTCAACTTCTCCAAACGCCTTTTTCTTCATTATTTTTATATTATTCAGACTCCAGTAAAAAGGAAAAGTGTTGTAATCTCCCTCAGGATCAATTTGATCAAACAGGGATTGATATGATATTGCATAATTCATAATATACTTAGGCACCAATTCACGACCACGGCCTTTATGTATCATTTGTTTGCACTTTTTCAAAACCATTTCAAATTTGGCTTTAGTAACCGAACTATAATAGATCCCCGAATCGTCACCGCCACATTCCAAAATATATTTTTCCACCTCATTTTCTGGCTTGTATTTATTGTAAATTGCTATTTTATTAGCACCAGTTGATGATCCGATCAAATAAATATGCTTGTAACCAAGGCTTTTAACAAAGTTCACAGCTCCATCAATGTCCTGCACACAGCCTTTAATCAATCTAATCCACTACCTACCATTACTCTTTCTCTTTCATCACCAACTATTTTGTGAAATCTCTGTAATATGTGGCCGCCGGTATTAGTAAATGGCAAATAAGCAACTTTGTTATCAGTCAAGGCTTTTCCAAAAATATTATTTGAATCTACTCCATACAGCCCTCCCGAACTTCCGTTACCATGTAACCTTATTAAAATCCGGTCAGTTTTTTCTTCCGGTTCATAAAGTAAACCTGGTAACAAAACTCTATCTGTGTTTTCAAATTGAATTAGTGATAGTTTCATTATTCGTCAATTACTATAGCTTCTCCGTCATGCAAAGCTCGGTATTTTTCACCCGTTCTTTTGTAATGTTCAACTTCTTTACTAACAGCTTCCGTTTCTGGATGTCCAGGGGACTCAAAATGTGGAGCAAAAGCAAAATCAATAAGTCCCAGTCCTTCCCAAACTGTTTCTTTGGGATAACCCTCTGAAACTATATTTGGATCATCTACCAACTCCAATCCTTTTAGAGATGGAGATAATACACAAACCCCAGCACTATAACCGGCATATACAAATTCTTTATTCTCCTTTTGTCTCATCAGCCACTCATCTAGTCCACTTTCTTTATATGCTCGTCTTAGCACAAAAGTGTTACCACCTCTTACCCACATCGAACCATATTCGGCCAATTTATTCTCAAGTTCTTCTGGTATACCAAAATAGTTTCTTAAATCCAATTCCTCGGCTTCTAATCCAAGTTTGGTCAAATCGTCAATTTCTCTTTTTACCCCAGCTTTTCTTCTTTCCGAATCATTGCCAAAGTCAATGGAATTAGCTATCACCGCAATTTTTTTATTTGCACCAATTAAATTTACTAACTGCTCCGGATGATCACCAAGTCTAAACGACGACAAATACATTTTCATATATGCTGATTATACCTCCTAGTTTTCCCCTTTTACCCTGCTACAAGGCTAAATAATTGCTACCTCGGTTATATGGTGTTCGTTAACACCAGTTTGTGATTTTTGATTGTGTATAAATATAGAAACAAAGTTGGAATTAGCACTAGCCCTGATAAAATAATACTTAAACGGAGTGATATAGCTGTAGCAATTAAACCAAGAATTGGTCCACCTAAAATTTGACCCACAGAATTTGCTTGACTACACATAGAAAAGACTGTGGCACGAACTTTTGGTTCTAAGTTTTGGTTAGTCCAGGCATCATAAATTGGTCCTCTTGCTTCCCTAAACATGGTTACTAGCCAATATCCCACTGAAGCAAACCAGAAACTTCTGGTAATTCCGAAAAATACGATAGAAATAACCAGTAATCCATTTACAACGAGTAATGTTAAAACCGTGGATTTATGATCATTGGTATCAGTTCTTTTCTCAACGATCTTTATTACGATAATCGCCAAAATATTTGCTATCATAGCCAAGATTCCAAACCATGTGACTGGCTTCAAATTTAAAACATTTGGAAATTGAAAATTACTTAACATAAATGGTGTCCAAAGTCGGTCAAATCCCTCGCTAAACATACCAAAAATCAAACCGGTAATAATAATCGTCAGCAACACGGGGCTTAATCCTACAAGTTTTAACCCTCTCAAAAATGTCTCTTTCATAGCTTTAAATGTCTCCCTTTTCTTAATCGGGGTTGGATGAAAGTTGTCTTCTGGCATAAAAAACCACAAATATACTGATTGAAGGCTATACAGTAATCCACCTAAAATAATTGGTAAACGGATATTTATATTTGCTAATAAAATGCTAATAACTATACCAATTAGCGATCCAAACAAACTTGCTTGAGAACCTTTAGAAAAAACTTTCCCTGCTTTTTCTTCTCCAATTTCGTCCGCTATCCAAGCTTCTCTGGCTCCACTTACAAAAGTAAATCCTATTCCCCAAATAACTTGCGCTATTAAGACAGCACCAAAAAACGGAAATAATCCTTCAACCGTAAAACCAAAACCGATTAGTAATAAACCCAGCATTACTGATAATTTTCGGCTATAAACATCAGCAACTATCCCCGTAGGCACTTCAAACAAAAAAGATATTGTCTCAAGCATCGTGCCTACCAAAATTAATTGGAGAGGATTTAAGCCTACAACTGTGGCTTGATACACCAAATTAACCGTTACAATAACTGAAAAAAGAAGCGCCGAAAGGAAACGGATAGTTAAATAAACATCTAATGCTTTATGTTTTGCCACGATAAGATTTATTTTACCCTCTAAATCATCTTAATAGTATCTGAAATTACTCGTTTTTGGTCGAACTTAATAATTTTTGTCGCAGCTTTTCGTTACCACTAGCTAAAACTAGATGATAAATCCCATAAATAATACCGAGTGGAGGGAAAATTATTCCCGAAGCCATTTCGTTCACAGATCTGTAAAGACTTTTTCCGGTTGTTAAATCTTTCTCTGAAGGTTGTGCTGGATAAAGAGGGTTCGCTTCATAAACCTCGATTGAATTATTGTCCTGAATCCCCACAGCTCTAAATACGTTATTTGTACTCGTTGTATCAGCTAGCTGTCCAATATAATCGACTAATGCAGCAAAAACATACCATATCAAAATATTCTTACTCGCTTCAAATCCCGACTCATGGGAAATATACCAGGCAGTCGGAATGAATGCCGTCGAAAGTGTCGTCATCAAATATTTATACAAATCCGACCCCAGTAGTTTTTCCTGCATCCTATAATTATACTATATAACTCTTATATTTCCATGTTACTTCGCTACAATGCTAAAGCCATGAGATTGGAAATGATATAATATAAGCTATGTCAAAACCTGAAAATAAACGTAACGAGGCAAAATCACCTCAAGAGATCCTTAATGAAGCCACCAGGCTAATTCAAGCTGCATATAGAACTTCCTTAGAGGGCAAACAAGAAATTGCCGAAACCCATTTGTCGCGTGGAATGAACAAGTTTAGTGAATATTTGGCCGCTTCTGACCCCGATCATATAGAACTGATACATGGCATGCCCGTACTTAAATCTTCACCGTATGAACGTGAACCTACCCTTTTGGGCATAGACGGCAATACTGGTAGAATCCAAATCGTTAAACCTGAACGATATACCGATCACCCTCCGCATGTGGAAGAACACGATGATCTGCATGGACAAAAAACCCGGTATTTAACATATCACGATGGAAACCGCAGATTTTTAATTGACGAGTCTGGGAATCTACAGGTGATATTTCGTGGTAAATGGCAAACCGTGACCAAAAATTTATATTTGGAATTTCGCAAAGCCATAGCAGAAACCAATGACCCAGAAGTCCAAAAATTTTGGCAAGAACACGCCGAATAATCCATAATTAACATTATGACTAAATACGAGGGTGACCCAGACAATCTAATTCGGGAAATCCACGAAAAGATGAGTCCTGAGCAAGTAATAGAAAATATTCGCTTGTATCATGAACTTGAACATAATTCCTCTAGAAATCCAACTGATGCCGCCAGAATAGAACTCTTAAAACGCAGTGGTTATGAACCAAAAGATTGGCTCTATTTTACAAACTTTGTGCCAATTTATGGTGAAAAAGTACCAAATGATAAGGATTTGGAAATGTTGGGTAGCTCATTTCCCCCCGAGATAGAATTTCTTATTCTTCAAGGAGCAGTTATCGGGGGAATGTCTAACCCCAGATCAAATTCATTTCACGGCGCAAAATATATATTTCACGAAAATGAATATTCAGTCTTTGTCAGAGTAAGAAAACAACTAAAGTAATTATTTGTATGTCAATAACACAATAAATTATTTTGGTACTAAAATCGGATCATTGAAGTTTTTGAATACTCACCTTAAATTTTAATATGATGTATGTAAAGTTATATAATAAAGAAATTCCCGGTAAGGGCATGGGCGTTTTTGCCAGTAATTTAATACCTGAAGGAACTTTGATTTGGAAACTATCTAATTCTAGAAAATTGAGTAAGGAAGAATACAACAACTCACCGGAAAATATCAAAAAAGACGCATATCCTGAGAATGATCATTATGTTTTGGCCCTTGGTGATGGGGAATCTTGGAATCATAGTTGCGATGCCAATACCTGGTGGACAGCCGATGATGAGTTATCAGCTCGCCGAGACATTCGAGCAAACGAAGAAATAACTTATGACTATGCCACTACAGATATTGATCCCAATATTCAATACACCTGGGATTGTAAATGTGGCTCCTCTAATTGCCGTCAAAAATTGCACTGGAACCATATTCTAAAACCGGAAATCTATAATGTCTACAAAGGTCACTTACCAACTTGGGTTGAAGTATTTGTAAAGAAAAATAGTTTTAAAAATATATTAGCCTGCTAATACGCTAAAGTGAGATATAATTTGGTTATGGTTGATTCTTATAGTGCAGGTGGAGTAGTGTTAAATTCAAAAGGCCAAGTTTTGGTTGTTAATCAAGATGGAGATTCTTGGTCGTTACCAAAAGGACATATCGAATCCGGCGAAAATCAAGTAGAAGCAGCCAAAAGAGAAATTAAAGAGGAATCAGGAATTACAGAACTGGAATTTGTTAAAGAATTGGGGAGTTATCAAAGATTCAGGGTTATAGATGGTGTTGAAGATAAAAATCATCGCAAAAATATTACCATGTTTTTGTTTAAAACTAACCAAATGGAATTAAAACCCATTGATCCAGAAAATCCGGAAGCTAGATGGGTAGATAAAGATAAAGTAATTGAGTTATTATCATTTACCAAAGACAAAGAATTTTTTGGTAACGTTTTAAATACATTATGAAATTACTTTTGACCTCAGCAGGAATCATGAACGACTCAATTGCTAAAGTCTTTGAGGAAATGGTGGGGGAAATTGGAGATAAAATAAAAATAGCTTTCATTCCCACTGCTGCCAATGTGGAAGAAGGAGATAAAGGCTGGCTAATTAAAGACTACCAATTACTAAAAGAAAGAAATTATC